>JAQSXM010000005.1 GCA_029256645.1 Sporomusa sp.
TCTTAGTGGCATGACAGCCAATCAACTTGATGCGCACCCCTCGCCCCCCTATCTTAATAATAATAGTAAATTCTTATTTAAATGTAAAAATTATGCAGTTATAATTTAATGATATATAATTTTATTTTTAAAGTCAATTGTCACGCTATTGGGGAATAGAACTATCTTTTGATAAAAGCTGGGCCCTCATTAATGTAAAAAACATAAAAAAGAACCGTCCACGCTGTTTAAACTAACAACATGGCCGGTTCTTTTGGTAAATCCGCTGAACTTTTCACGCAGAAAAAACTTTTTCTTTTAATACAGTTTTTATCATACCTTGCGCATTTAATCTAAAAGCGTTAGTTGGCTGTTCCAGCCTGCTTTGCTCATCGCGAAACATTTTTTCATATTCTATTAAGATTTCCTCGTTATTATAGCCTTGTTTAAATAAGCGAAGAATAAATTCTTTAGTTTCTTCTATCGCCGTAAGGCAGTTTTGCCAATAACCAGGCCTGTCATCTTCACTGACCAAGCCAAAGTGTGGCGAAATAATGAACCGGGGATTTATTGCCTGACACTTATGAATGGAGGCAATTGCCTCAGAATAACTGGTTATAAAGCCAGGATAAATCTTACCGGTTTTACTCATACAGCCTGTTGTTTCGCTGGGAAACAAAGTCCCATCACTAATTAAAAATGATAAGGAACATTTCGTATGACCCTGAGTTTCTATCACCGTAATGCTTGAACCACCCAGATCCTTGATGTCGCCATCATAGATGCAGTGATCTACCTTCAGCAGCGCATCGTCATATTCCTCTAGAATACCGGCATTATAAAGCTGTGCCGCCTGTCTGGCAAGCTCCCTGATTGTATGTAAAGCATTCTGCCTGTGTAAAATACGCTGGGCATGTTCTGCTCCAAGTACCATACTATCAGGCCATTTTCTTTTTAAATAGGGAATGGCGCCAACATGGTCATAATGGGAATGGCTGATAAATATATAATCTAACACCCTTGTGTCAAGTACCTGCCTGATGTTGCTAATCAGCTTATCCCCACAGTAAGCCATGCCGCAATCAATTAATGCTGTTTTCTCTTTCCCCAGTATTAAAAAAGAGTTGCCGCCGTTGCCACCGGTAACATCCACAATTTCATTCATCATTCACCTTATAGTCGCTTATATTTTTTTGATTTAGCAGCTCCGAATCAATAATCTCAGGTAAATAATCCAGTAGTTTGGGGCTCGTCTGGTTTCTATTCAGTCTGGTAAGCAAAGTGTCAAAGTCAGTTGTATTGAAGATGGGGATTCGCCGCAGTAAGAAGATATTGTCTCTGCCGGGGTTGTTTAAACCACTTAATACTGTAAAAGCTCCCTGGTAACCACTTGCTTCTGCCGCTTTCCATACAGGCAGATTATAATAGCCGTAGGGATAAGAAAAAAGCAGCGATTGCCGGCCTGTTATCTGCTCAAGCTGACGTTTATTAGCAGAGATTTCGTTTTTTACGGCTGCTTTACTCAATTGGGTCAGGTCACGGTGAGTCATAGAATGTCCGCCAACACCAAAACCTGTTTGGGCCATGTCCCTTACTTGCTGGGCTGAGAGCCGCCGGTCTTTGTCAACATTAATTCCCACCACCAAAAAAGTAGCCGTAAAGCCATATTCTTTCAGAATTGGCACAGCATAGATGTAATTATCATCATAGCCATCGTCAAAAGTGAACATAATTGGTTTTTCCGGCAGGGACACCTTTTCCCCGTTCATATAAGCTACCAGCTGCTCTGGTGTAATGGTCTCAAAACCAGCCTGGTGCAGCAGCAGCATTTGCCGCTCAAACTCGGCAGCAGTAACGGTTAGCCGGGGTAACCCACCATCATCGTTGCCCACATGATGGTACAACAGCACAGGAATCCCTGCTTCGGCGCCGGCTTTGGCGACAGATCCTGAAAATAGCATTAAACCTAGCAATATGACTCCTATAGCCTTTTTGGTAAGCGCTGAAAAATCACTTGCTTGCTTTATCATAGCAAACACCTCGAGATTTAGTATATCATTTTTGGCGGTTCGGGACAATGCATCCATCCCGGTATGTACCATCCCCAGAACAGTACATACCAGCTTTTCTCATTGACAACGCTTCACCGCTGGCGCTTGACTTCCGCTTTTGCCAACACACCACCCGCCTGCAGGACTTTAACGCGTTGTATATAATTTCAATGACCAATGTTATAATACATATTATATCAATTAAGTATGGGTTATCCAGTATTGAGAATTCAACCCAGAAGGAGGCTGCAAACTGTGGAAAATACGAAAATGAACATTGTCGTCTCCGGCGATATATGTGTAAATGTACACCAGTGGCGAACCAGGCATCAAGGCACACCTGGGTTTAACTGGCAATATTTCCCCCAATTCCATCAAGATGTCAAGAATGGTACAGCATTATTATTGGCAAAACTTGTTGCCTTATCAACAGGAGCTGCCATACATTCGCCCCAACTGCAGGATAACGGGAAGAGCCTGCCGCCGGAGATTCTGCGCTCCACCCAGGAACTTGGCCTCTTTCCGGTAAATAATAATGAAAACCGCAATAATAAGGTGTATCGGGTAGCACACTTTCTGGGGTTCACCGGTCCTGCTGCCGGCGCACCTGCATTGCTGCCAATTGTCGATGATGATGTACACGCCCCGCTGGTCATATTAGATGACAATAATGACGGTTTTAATTCTCACGAAGAATACTGGCCATTAGCATTAAAGTCGCCCGGCACATCGCCTATTGTTATCTATAAAACGAATAATCCAGCCAGCTCAAACCCTATTTGGAAACGAATCGAGAACCACCACCTGAATAATACCATTGTGGTCATCTACGGGGATGATTTACGGTCCAAAGGCGTTAATATCAGCAAAGGCCTCTCCTGGGAAAAAACGGCTCTGGACTTTGTGTGGCAAATAAATAATAACCCCACGCTCGCCTATCTGGCCAATGCCCGCCATCTCATCGTACCCCTGGGCCTGGAAGGCGCAATCTATTATAAAAATGACAAAATAGCAGCAGAATCCCGCTTGTTTTTTATGACAAATGAGTTTGAGGGTAGTTTCATCAAAGAGTCTCAGGGGAAAATGTACGGCCTCTCCTCTTGCTTTGTTGCCGGGCTTGCCCACAGCATTGTTTCCGGCCTGCAGGTCCAGGAGGATCTGACCAAGTCAGTTGAGGAAGGAATTCGCGAAGGGATAGTCGCCGCCCAAAAATACTTTACTTACGGCTTTGGTGAGAATATCTCCAAAAGCAACTTTCCTAATCCGCTAATCTTTACTGAAGGCGAAAATGACTTTATCTACAAAGAGCAGATCCAGGACGTACCTATACGTAATTCAAACAACCCTAAATGCCGGGCCTGCTGGTACATCATTAAAGACAAAAGCTCTACCGGGTTGTCGGAAATTGCCTACGACATTGTAAAAAACGGCGAAAAAAGCGCCCTTAAATTCATCCCTATTGCCAAGTTTGGTAATTTAATTACAGTGGACAGAACCGAGATTGAAGGCTATCGCAGCATAAAGAATCTCATCCTGGAGTATATCTCTGCCAAAAATATTGCCCGGCCACTCTCAATCGCAGTTTTTGGGACCCCGGGATCAGGCAAGTCATTTGGCGTTACAGAAGTAGCTTCCAGCATTGCTCCCGGTTTAATTCAAAAACTGAATTTTAATTTATCCCAACTGCAAAGCCTGGCTGATCTAGTTGCTGCCTTTCATAAAGTACGGGATCTTTCCCTGGAAGGTAAACTTCCGCTCGTATTTTTTGACGAATTTGATTCATCCTTTAATGGCAATCTGGGATGGCTAAAATACTTTCTGGCACCGATGCAGGACGGAGTATTCCGGGAGGGAGATTCCCTGCATCCACTCGGTAAAGCCATTTTCGTTTTTGCCGGTGGCACAAGCAATACCTTTACTGAGTTTTGCGGAGAAACGATTCATGACGAAACAGAGTACAAACAATTCTTCAAACAGTTTCAAAGTGCTAAAGGACCGGATTTTGTAAGCCGCCTTAGAGGATATGTCAATATCTTAGGTCCCAATCAGACAGATGAACATGGGGATCATTTATTTGTCATCCGCAGGGCCATGCTGCTCCGTTCCCTCTTAGAACGCAAAACACCGCATTTGATTAATGAATACAAACAGGCTCAGATCGATGACGGGGTATTGCGGGCCCTGCTTAAAGCACCACGCTATAAACATGAATCAAGATCAATGGAAGCAATACTTGAGATGAGCAGGCTATCCAATGCAAAAAAATGGGAGCAATCACACCTACCCTCAAAAGAGCAGTTAAAGCTGCATGTGGATGAGGAACAGTTTTCCCGCCATCTGATGCAGGATGCCTTCTTCAGCGAAAAGATTGATCAACTGGCGATGGATCTCCATAATAAATCAGTATATCTGCGCGAAGATAATTACTATCCGGATTCCAGTTGCCTGTGCCCCTGGGATGACCTCAGCGAAGAGCGAAAGACTTCAACCCGTAACCTGGCTAAGCATATCCCCAGTGCGTTGCGCAAAATAAACTATGATGTTGTTTCGGTTGAAGAAAAGCCGGCGGCAATTGAATTTACCGAAAAGGAGTTGCGGATTTTAGCGGAGTATGATCATAAACGCTGGTCACTGGAGAAAAAAGAAGCCGGCTGGAAATACAGTAAGCTGTTTAACGACCTAAGGAAGCTACATCCATTATTAATTCCGTGGGATAACCTGACACCCGAAATTCAAAACAAAATCATGGAGAACATTAAATACTGGCCGGAAATTCTGGCAGATTCCAACTTCACCATTGAGCGACTGAAATCTTTGTGCTATTGCGAGACTCAATTGTAATTTAAGGAAAAAACACCGCTCCTGAAATAGGGGGCGGTGTTTTTTTTTGCAAGTATGGAGCAGCCCTTTTGCAGGTGCACTATCTGTCCCTGAATTTATATTTTGTTTCAAGGTCTTCTTCTAACCGGTCTGTTGCATTCCCCGGCCTTATCGACAGTTTAGAAATTTCCTCACGCATGTCTGGAGTCATAGTAAAATCAGCAGCCGCTAATGAATCCTCCAGCTGACTTACATTCCTGGCACCAATAATTGGAGCAGTAATCGCAGGGTGAGACTGAACCCAGCTAATCGCTAAAGTTACCGGGTTTACCCCTAGCTGCTGCGCATAATCAACAAAACGTTCTGCTATGGTGTAATAGGAAGGCTCGCTATACCGTTTACCATAGGCCTCCTTTTCAACAAGCCGGCCGGTCTGCGGCTTTACCCGGTCTGAATATTTTCCGCTTAACAGCCCGGCCCCCAGGGGATTATAGGCGATAACACCTAACTGTTCTGATGCCGCGAGTGGCAGTATCTCCACCTCAGCCTGTCTTTTCACAAGGCTGTACATTGGTTCAATACATTCAAAACGGGCTAAGGCCTCCCTGGCAGAGATACCTAATGCCTTGGCGATCTGCCAGGCGGCCCAGTTGCTTACCCCCAGATAGAGCACCTTTCCCTGGTGTACTAAATCATCAAGTGCCCGTAAGGTCTCATCTATTGCGGTAAATGGGTCAAAGTAATGAATAAAATATAGATCAATACGATCAGTTTTTAATCGGGTAAGGCTCTGTTCTATTGAACGCATAATATTACGACGGGACGAGCCGACGGAATTAACATCTTTCCCTGTCCGCTGTGAAACCTTTGTTGTTATAATGACATCGTCCCGGCAATCGGCAATGGCTTTTCCGAGAATCGTTTCCGCCCTGCCCTCACTATAGTTATTAGAACAATCAAAGAAGTTCACCCCGGCAGCTCTGCACTTGTGAAACATGCGCATGGCTTCCCCTTCCTCTGTCTCGCTGCCAAAAGTCATCGTTCCCAAACAAAGATTAGAAACCAGGACGCCTGTTCTTCCTAATATTTTATAATCCATGTTACCCTCCCCCGCATTGCTTAACCTTAGAATAAACTGGCGCTATGATCCACGCACTGTATTACCCCCATCATAAGCTTGCCAGTAAATATCCTTATTATAACATTTCAGCCCTTGCCATTCTACCAGAATGGCAAGGGCTGAAAATCCGGCTTGGAGCTATTTCTAAGATAAGCCTACCGGACAACACTTCAAACAATTGAAACACATATATTGATTTCCTAAATACGCCGCTTGCCTCAGCCGGGAGTAATGTTCATCCATAAGCATATCTTTCTGTTCCTCCGGCGATCTACCTAAACGCTGCAGTTGAAAAGTAACATCAGCAACCAAACCATAAGGCTGTGAATGGCCCAAACATTTCATAACATCTGTCCTTCCCTCCTCATCTAATGCCCTTGCCGGACAATTTTTAACACACAGATTACAATGAATACAAAAGTCCTGATCACACTTATCTGAAGGTTGTAAATCAAGATTAGTAATAATACTCGTAAAAATAACACGTGTTCCAAACCGGGGATGGATAACAAGATTATGGCGGCCAAAGATTCCCAGGCCGGCGGCAACCGCTGCATGGCGCTGGGAGAAATCAGCTATTGCTTTGCGGTCATTGTGTATTTCAATAGGATATGAAATTGACACAGTAGCTACCTTTGCTTTGTATTTGTTCTCCAAAAGCCGCGCAATACGATAACTGGCGGTGCGTGCAAACGACCCTAAATCCAAATAACCATTTTGAGCAGCACTCATACTAGGGCTTTCACAGCTTGTTAGCGTTTTAAAGGCTAACACAATAATGGATTTTGCATCAGGTAAAAACTTTGTAATTTCATATGATTTCGGGCTTTGATAATCATCAACACAGGCAAAACCAACATCATCGACCCCTAATTCCAGAGTAAAATCTCTAATTTGCTTCTCCATTACATACCACTCCCCTTTTTCAAAGAATTATGTGTATATGCACTTATTTTGCAAAAAAATTATGGTAAAAGCGCTTCTAGTTTAGAAACCAGGTAGTTAAACTGCTCGACTTCCTGCTCTCCCAGATATTGATGCAGTGATGCCTGTGCTTCATCCCATAGCGTCGACGCGGTATTTAATGCAGATTTCCCAGCCTCAGTAAGACTGACTTGGCGGGAACGTGGATCTTCTCCAGTATTAACCGCTATGAGACCAACGGTAATAAGCGGCTTCATATTCCGGTTCAGCGTAGTCCGGTCAATACGCATGGTTTTGGCCAGTTCACTGATTGTAACCGGTTCCAGCTGCTGAAGGTGCCGTAATAGTGAATACTGCGTAATCTTAAGTCCGCTTGGTTCCAAAATCCTTTCATAAAACTCGGTCACGGCCCGGGAAGCCCGGCGGATATTAAGACACAGGCAGGGGCTAGGAATTTTAGGGTAGTATCCAGCAACTTGCTTCATTGCACTAACACCTTTCATAGATATTTTTAAGTCGGCGTGTATATGCACATATTCTTCTACTTGTTATAGTATAACCTAATTTCCAGCATGTCAATATTAACATTTCCCACAGCTTAACCTTGTATAGAAAACAGACATGCCGGAAACCCTTTTAATCATCAATTAAATCTTTTATCCCTTTATTGCTTCTTCCTAAATAATTTTTACCCCAGAGGCTTATCGATTCCAGGATCGGTTGAAGGCTTCTCCCCAATTCGGTCAGGGAATATTCCACCTTTGGCGGAACCTCCGCATAAACCAGGCGGGAAATAAGCCCGTCCTGCTCCAATTGCCGCAGTTGTTGGGTAAGCATTTTTTGACTTATCCCATTAATCCCTCTAAGCAGGTCGCTAAACCGCTGGGTATCTTTGGCTAATAAATTCCTGATAATAAGAACCTTCCATTTATGTCCTATCAAATTGAGTGCTTCTTCAATCGGGCAAATTTTAATAACTGACATAGTCAACCTCCAGTAAAACCAACATTAGTTACCAGATAGTCTGTATCGAACAAAATAGTGCCTTCTTGCGAAAAGTAACTTTCTTTCTTATTATATTAACAAATGTACCACTAGGCAATAAGTTATGTCTTTTGTCCATAAAAAGGGAGGAACTCATATGAAAAAAATTAGCGTCAATTCTCTATTGGATTTTTCACAGGAGAAATCGGTGCGTAAAGCACTTGCTCATGAAGGCAGTAAGCTTGATGTCGGGCTTTTATTATACTCACCTGGTCAAACTACACCTGAACATACTCATCAGGATATGGATGAGGTTTTCTATGTTGTTGAGGGCGAAGGCATCTTAACAACATAATCCTCTCCCCCCGTGGTGAAGGACATGGCTTTTTTAATACAAGTTCAGGCAATCTGGTTATTTTACAGATTAAAATCTTTTAATCTGCCAATACAACCAAATAAATTGGGAGGAATACACAATGAGAAGCATCCGTGATACCAACAAGCAAGTAACCCGCGATGAGGCCTTCCAGATCTTAGGCCGAACTGAATATGGAGTGCTTGCTACCGTTGATAAAGCCGGACAACCCTATGGGGTTCCTTTAAACTATATAGTTTTAGACAATGCCATTTACCTGCATGGTGCTCCGGAGGGGCACAAGCTGGATAACATTGCGGATAATAATAAAGTGTGCTTCACCGTAGTTGGTTACGCGGAGATAGTACCTGGTTCATTTACTGCCAAGTATGAAAGTGTTACTGTTTTCGGAAAGGCAATTTTAGTGGATGAAACTGAGAAAATCAAGATGCTAAAGGAATTGGTAAGAAAATACAGCCCTGAGTTTCAGGATAAAGGCATCAAGGTGATTGAGGCCTTCAAAGATAAGTGTGCAGTGATTAGAATTGACGTAGAACATGTGACCGGTGTGAAAAAGAGATAGTAGAGCAGACAAACCAGTGCATCAAAGCAACCCAAAGGGGCTACCGCCAGGCAGCCCCTTAAACTTACTATTTACTTCACTAAACAATCTATATACAACGCGTTAAAGTTTTGCAGGCGGGTGGTGTGTTGACAAAAGCGGAAGTCAAGCGCCAGCGGTGGAGCGTTGGTAACCGGTATGTCAGCGAACAAATTTGTTGACCGACATCGTCAAATCTTCGGCTAACTTGGCGAGCATTTTACTGGCTGAGGCAATTTCCTGCATGGTTGCCGCTTGTTCCTGGGTAGCTGCCGCAACTGTTTCAGCCCGATCAGCCGTACTCTGGCTCATGCCCCCGATGTTTTGTACCGATTCAACCAGTTTCTTACTATTTGCACTCATTTCCTGCGCAGAACTAACGATCGTATTTAGCTCAGCCGCCATCTGCCGCACCATCTCGCCAATAGTACCGAAGGCCTTACCGGCACTATCAACCATTCCGGTCCCTGCACTAACCTCTTTAGTGCCCACTTGCATGGTAGCAACCGCCTGGCTTGTCTCCCCCTGAATCTCCCGGATCAGTCCGGAGATTTGTTTGGCGGCTGCTTGAGATTGTTCTGCTAAATTGCGGACTTCCTCGGCCACAACAGCAAAACCCCGGCCTGCTTCTCCGGCGCGAGCCGCCTCAATGGCCGCATTTAACGCCAGCAGATTGGTCTGAGCCGCGATCGTGGAGATAGTATCAACAATTTGACCAATATTCCCCGAATATTCTCCCAGTTTATTAATGACCGCCGCCAAATTGCCGACAACCTTCTCAATACTATCCATCTGTGTGACAGCCGAATGTATCGCTTGCCGGCCCTCGCTGGCAGCACTGGTTGTTTCATTGGAGACATTGGTCACCGTAATCACCTGATCTGATATTCGGTTAATTTCCTCATAAATCTGGTTGACCAGCGTCAAACTCTCCTTCACGCAAGCCAGCTCAACATCAGTTGCTCCCGCCACTTCCGTAATCTCGGATGCCACTTGATTAGAGGCCTGGGCCGACTGCTCCACATTGGCCGTTAACTCTTCAGATGCTGCAGACACTTGTTCTGCCGAGTTCCGAATGCGGTTAAACAGTTCCTGCAAATTTGCAACCATTACCTGCAAACTCTGAGCAAGCATACCAATCTCGTCCTTGGACCCTGCCGGAATCTGCGCAGACAAATTGCCTTGCGCCACCATATTGGCCGCTTCCTTAAGTTTGCCAAGCGGCCCGCTGACCTTACGGGTAAAGAAAAATGTAAGTAGTGCAAAAAGTAAGGCAGCAGCCAGCACAAAGCTGGTTGTACTGGCAACAATCAGCTTATTGAGGCCGTTAAAAACCTCAGACTTCGGCATTACCAGCACTAGTTTCATTCCAGTATTACCAATAGGACATATGCCTATATAACTATCCTTTTTATCAACCATTCCATTGATCATTTTAAGCTCAGTCGCAGCTATCGCCTGTTCTCCAAGCTTCCGGACAAATTCGTCCTGATCCTCGGTGATCTTTTCCTTCATGTTTTTTTCAGAGACCGGATGCCCCAGGTACTGCCCGCTTGGGCTGATAATAAAGGCGTACCCTGTTTGCCCGACCTTAATCCCTGCAACATAGTCATTTATTTCCTTAAGGCCGATATCCATAGTCGTAACCCCGATGATTTTGCCGGCTCGTTTGACCGGAGCCACACTGGTAATCATATTGGCTTTTAATACTTCATCATAATATGGATCAGTCCAGGCGATTACACTATTACTATTTATCCCGGTTTTATACCAGCTCTGCGAGTGATAATCGCTTTGTGGTGTACTAAATTCCCAGGTCAGACTCACTGTATTATCCTTTTTTAGCAGATAAGGGCCATAATATTGCTGCGCACTGTCAAATGCAAAAGGCTCATAAAAACAGCCGCCGCCAAAAATCATCTTATCTGCTTGCAGATAATTGGCCAGAGTTTTCAATAGATCATTAATATCTTTTCCATTTGTTTCCATCTCTCTTGCAGTAGCTTCCGTTAGTGTCGCAATATGAAACAAGTCCCGTTCAACTTTTTGTGCTTCAAAACTAACTTGATATGACAGTGATTTTTCTATCTCCACAGCCAGAATCTCTTTACTCTGGAAATAATTAAAAACCCCTTGCAACGAAAAAACAGCAAAGCTTATAGCAATAGTGACAAGAATAAACAAGGTTTTAATATTGTTCATTAGAATACCCCTCCAGTCTGTGCCACAGAAATCAGGCAACAATGTTATCAGCAGTATGCAGCCATACTGCCTGCGATTAATAGGAGGATAATGCCTAAGTTTCTTAATTCAATTTACTATGAGTAATACACTGCAGGCTGCTAACCAGCTTCTCAGGCCGGACAGGTTTCAGCATATAGCCGGCTGCCCCCAAACTGGCAGCAGCCTCTACATAATCCAAATTGCTGAAGGCAGTTATAAAAATTATTTTAGCCTCCGGTACGATGGCCCGCATATGTTTAGCAGCATCCAGTCCGGTCATTTCCGGCATACGGATATCCATAAGAACAATATCAGGCTGAACCTGGGCCGCAACCTGCAAAGCCACAGCTCCGTCACCGGCCTCTCCCACTACAGATATATCCGGACAAAACCTGTCTACAATATAGCGAATGGCTTGTCGTTCCAATTCCTCATCATCTACGACGATTAGCTTATACATTTGCGCTCCCTGCCTTTAAAACCGGCTTGCGGTCTTGATAGTCCAAGGGCTGACCTGACAAACAGGTCAACCCTTGTTCATATCCGACCAGTTTGCCGGGTATGTAACATAAAATACCTTGGCCTGTTGCGGTGACCCGAAAACCACCTGGGTGTCTTTGGGTATATAGAGAACATCGCCGGCAACACAGGTATACACTTTGCCGCCGGTTGCTACGGTAAAGGTTCCTTCTACCACATAATCCACTTCGTCATAGGTTAGGTTCCAGGGAAGCTCTGAACCGTCAAAGGCCATAAAGCCTGCGGCAAGATTTCCCTCCCGGGCAGTAATAACATCCTTTAGTTTGATATTTTGTCCGGCAGGGGCCTGATCAAAAGGTTCTAATACAACGGTTGCCCCTTTTACCTGAGTAACCTTGGGATTCGCACATGCTGGTTTTAAAAGCTCGGATAAGACTTTACGAACCTCTGTCTCCAGCGATTCAGCCGGCGCTGCAGGCTTACCCTCGCTGTTGCTGATTATCTCCGCTTGATTACTCTCGCCCAGTATTTCTTTACTGTTTTCCCGGACAATCTGAACACCAAGCTCTTTGGCCAGGTCTTGGGCCGAGGGAGTTAATACACTCTGGGTCGGAATGATAACCTGCTTACCGTGTTCGGCCATTTGGCGCAAGATTGTAGCAGAAATTAATTTTTTCATGCCCACACCCCCTTTTATTTTTCGGGTTGACCAACCAACCCAGCCATATGCAAAGCAAGCTCAGGAATTCCCAGCCCCGTCTTAGCCGACACATGATACACCGGCCCCGTAATCCCGGCCTTGCGCAAGTTCCCCTCCGCAACCTCCGGGCAGGCCGTCTCCTGGTCGACCTTCGTCACAATCCCAATCACCGGCCGGCGAAACGCCGTGGCAAACTTCGGCGGAAACGGGCACGTACGGCGGGTCGCATCATGCAGTGCCCAGACCTCTGCCGCACCAAAGCTGGCATCAATCAGCACATGATAATACCGCGGGATCTCCAGATACTCCCCCGGGCAGTCAATAAACACACTCGAGTAATCCAGGGCCTGGGTTTTAAGATACACCAGCGACTCATTCAGCAGCCGCTGCTTCAGCGTCGTTTTCCCGGCGCCAATCCCGCCAATCAGCAAAATCTTCGGTTTCATCATCAGCTCCGGGTCACTTCCGGCGCCGAAAACCCTAAGACACTCACCAGGGTATTCACGGCGGCCCGGACGGCCGCATCAACATCTGCCACATCGCCGGTCAGCACCAGCGAGCCGGTAAACCGGTCAACAAACCCGATCTCGACATTGCCGGCCTTCGAGGCCGCATCGGCGGCAATAATCGCCGCTTCACTGGGGGTAATGGTCATAATACCCAGGGCGCCGTTGCCCCCAATCCCCAGGCGTTCATGCAGGTTGCCTTGCGGGTTGGGGATGATATGGGCCATGGTCACCTGTTTGCCAGGGACATACTCCTGGATCATCCGCTGTTTTTGTCCTGTTGTCATGGGTCACCCGCCTTCTTCCGCTGTGTGTGTGTTTACTCTTGTTCTTGGTAAGCGGCGCTTTCTCGGTGGTCGCTCTGCCGCTTACTTCTTCTGCGCTTGATCCCCGGCTATTTAAAGCTGTCAATCACCTGCTGGTGGGGCCGGGGGATGACGACGTTCGATACCAGCATGCCCTTGTCGGCCGCCAGCTGGCTGCCGGCGGCCACCGCGGCTTTAACAGCCGCCACATCACCGGTCACAATGCTGTAGCTTTTGCCGCCGATGCCAAACGCCATATGCAGCCTGACCGGGGTAACCGAGGCATTTTTGACGGCGGCATCGGTGGCCTCAATCGACGCGGCCACGCTGTAGGTCTCAATGATGCCAATGGCTTTGACCGTTGTGAGGTCATTGCCGCCGCCGATGGCCGGCAGGATCGACGGGTGCACATTGGGGATGACAAAGTGATCGACGGTATACTGGGCCCCCTGTTCAATCCCGGCGGTGATCGATTGCCGCACCGACGAGACGTCGCCGCTGACCAGCACCATGTATTTGCCCGGGCACAGGTGTTTGGCGACAAGCAGGGTGACGTCGGCGGTTTTGGCCATGATGTCGGAGGCCTCAATCCCTTTTGCGATACTGGTGAATTCAACAACGCCAATGGCATTAATCATGGTGGATGCCCCCTTTGCGTATGGTTATGGCCTGGCCGGATACCTGTTCCACCACCCCGGTGATGCTGGCATGCACCCGGGCGCCTAAGGTCTCGGCCGGCAGTGTGGCAATCAGCTGGCCGGCGGTAACTGTGTCCCCGGCTTGAACAACCGGCACGGCCGGGGCCCCGATATGCTGGCGCAGGGGGAGGATGACCCGGTCCGGCTGATAGAGTTCGCTCTGCAGCGGGGCCTCGGGGGGATACCAGGGCTTAAGGTTAAGGCGTCCGACTAAGCGGGCGGACGGGATCAGCCGGTGTTCGGCCATCGGGTCGGCCGGTCCCAGCTGGCCCTGGTAGCGGATGTTGACGGCCCGGAACTGGCTTTTGAGGGCCATGTTGACCCGCATGGGCGAGATGCCGACCGGGCAGGAGTAGGCTTCACAGACGCCACACTCGGAGCAGGTTAAGGCGCTTTGCAGTACCTGCGGCTGGCCAACGGCGTTGTAGTTGACGCAGCGGACGATGAGGTGAGGCGGCAGTTCGTGGCCGATGATGTGCCGGGGGCACAGCTCGGTGCAGTAGCAGCACTGTTCGCACACGGTTTTGGCAATCCGCAGGACGGATTCAACGGTTTGCTGTTTGCTTTTGATCAGCAGGTGGTCGGCTGGCAATACAATGAGGCCGCCGGTGGTTTTGGTGACCGGGCTGGCCAGGTCGGTGATTTTGCCCATCATCGGCCCGCCGTCGATGTAGGCGGGCTGGGAACAGGTGACGCCACCGGCCAGGGCCAGTACGTCGGTCAGGGCGGTGCCGAGGGGAACGGTGACGGTGACCGGGTTGCTGACAGCCCCGGTGACGGTCAGGGTCTTGGTGGTGACAGGCTCGCCCTGCATGGCTTTGGCGACGTTGATCAGGGTCTGGACGTTGTTGACGACGACGCCGATGTCGAGCGGGAGACCGCCAGGCGGTACCCGCCGGCCGGTGGTCAGCCAGATGGTGATGACTTCGTCGCCGGCCGGGTAGATGTCGCGCAGGATTTCGATGCGGATGGCCGGCGGCAATAAAGGCTGCAGGGCGCTTATAGCGGCCTGGTATTTGGCTTTGAGGGCGATGATGCCGTGCCTGGCGCCGGTGGCGGCCATGGCCTGGGTGAGGCCCTGGATGAGCAGTTCCGGATCGCGGGCGGCCAGCTGCTGGTCGGTGCGGAGCATGGGCTCGCATTCGGCGCCGTTGACGAGATAGGTGTCGGCGGCAGCGGCGAGTTTGATATGGGTGGGAAAGCCGGCGCCGCCGGCGCCGACAACGCCGGCGGCTTGTACTTTTGCTGCGATATCATGCATCCGGATCGCCCCCGCTATCGGTAAAGGTTTCTTTGTCAATGATGCCTACGACCATGGCATCGACCGGGATATGGCTGTCAGGCAGGCTTTGCCGGGCGGATGAGCCGCTGGCAATCATGACGATCTCGGTTTCGCCGGCGCCGATGCGGTCGCCGACGACGAGGGTGTCACCCCGGCCTTCGAGATACACCTCGCCGGTTGTTTTGTATTTCAGGACAACTGGCTGGACAACCAGGAATTTGAGGCCCCGCAGGGACTCTTCTTTGCGGGTGGCCCAGACGTTGCCAATGACACGTGCCAGGATCATATGCAGCGCACTCCTTCCCGGTAGACTTCAATTTTGTGTTGTTTAAAGATGTCGATGGCCCCGGGGGTCAGGACGGTTGTTTGGCTCAGGTGCACGACCTGCTGGCCGGTCAGGCGCACGGCCTCTTTATCACTGAGCAGCCGCTTGGTATAGGTGGCTGCGGCCGGGGTGTGCGGTGCCGGGCTACTGGGAATTGCCGGGCTGCTCTGCGGTATGTCCAGGGCCTGCAGTCCCGGACTGGGACGGGCTGGTTCCAGGCTTTGCAGAGCGGCTGTTGGGCTTTGCCCTGCCAGCAGCGGCGGTGTCTGGCGTACGGCTTGACCGGCCACGTGCCCGGCGGTACACAGATCGGCGATGGTTACGCCGAAGGCGGCACTTTGCTGGATATAGCCGACAAAGAGCTGCCGGTAGGCGGCCGGGGTTTTGTCGGTAAAGCCCCACTGGACTTGGCCGATTTCGACAGGCAGGCCGGCGGCGATGGCCCAGGCTACAAGTGTAGTGGTGGGGTCATGGCTGAGGCCGAGGGCGATGTGTGCCAGTTGGTCCGGGGTGCAGACGGGGACTTGCAGGCAGGCCCAGTGGGTCTGCTGCCGGGCTTGTTCGTAGGTGACCCGGCTGATGTTGGTGGCTGCTAGTTCGACGGGACCCGCGATGCAGACGGCGAGGCGGTGGCCGGGGTAGCTGCCGGCGATGGCCGGCAGCTGCCGCACGCCGTCCTGGTGGTTGAGGACGATGAGGCAGCCGGGTTTGACGGCCGCTGTGTCGCTTTGACGCAGCAGCAGGGCCTGGAGCTCAGGGGCTGCCAGGATTTGGCTGATGATGGTCTTTACGAGGTCTTCGTGCATGGGCTACACCTCCTGCAGGATGCACTGGGTCTCTGGTTTGACGAAGGCGGCGTTGGCTTCGTCGGTGTCCAGGTGGAGTTCTCCCTGGAAGTGGGGGCTGACGCGGACGAGGACGTTCTGGAGGAGGACGGGCCGCTCGCTGGCGATGGTTGCGTTAACGTACTGGCCGTCGGTGAGGTTCCAGGCGTTAGCCTGGTCGCTGTGGAGATGGATGTGCCGGGCGGCGACGATGACGCCCTGATCGAGCTGGACGCTGCCGGCCGGGCCGCTGAGGGTGACGCCGCTGCTGCCATCCAGGCGGCCGGAGTCGCGCAGGACGGGGGGGATGCCGAGTTGGAAGCAGTCGGTGACGCTGACTTCGATCTGGCTCCGGGGCCGGACGGGCCCGAGGATGCGTACACGCTCGATCTGCCCTTTGGGGCCGGCGAGGGTGACGGTTTCACGGGCGGCAAATTGTCCGGGCTGGGACAGTTCTTTGTGGTGGTGCAGGGTGTAGCCGGGCCCGAAGAGTTGCTCCAGGTGCTCTTGGGAGAGGTGGAGGTGCCGGCTGGAGATGCCGATGGGAAGTTGTCTGGGCTCGCGCTGCCGACTGCGCCGCTGGCACAGGAGGATGTAGAAGAGGCTGGAGAGCCGGTTGAGGTGCAGGAGGATGTCGGGCCGGTGACAACTTCCATCGCTGTCGGTGAAGGCGTGGTTGGCATAGAGTTCGACTTCCCGGATTTTGGACCGCAGGCTGTTGAGCCGGGCTACGACCCACCCGTCCTGGTAGGTCATGGGGGTGTGGCTGATGCCGAAGTATTTGTCAGGCTGGTGGGACATGGCGCGGATTTGGTCGGCCTGCCAGCCCAGGAGGGTGCCGAATTCGAGGGGCTGGTTTTTGACTTCGGCGGTCATGAGTTGTTGGGCCCGCTGGGCGATTTCTTCGAGTTGGGCGGCGAGTTTTGTCTCGCCGGCTTTGACGAGGAGGGTCTGGGTTTCGACGAGGTCGCAGTCAAAGCGGTCGAGCTGGCCCCGCCAGGCGATGACGGGATGGGTTTTGGGGATGAGGTCCCGGCCCCGCAGGTGGGTCATGTGTTCGGGTTTGGCGGGGCTGCCGGCAGGGACCGGGGCAGCCGGGGTTGCCGCTAGGGCGCTGCCTGCTGCAGGGCTTTTTTCTGGTTCCGGTGTTTCAACCGGGTCGCCTTGATAGTGGACCTGGATGCCCTGGGCCCGCAGGAAGTCCCGGGCCGACGGGGTGATGATGCTGCCCCGGGGGATGGTGATGGTGGTGGATTTTGTTTTATGCCAGTTGGCTCTAAGTACGTGTTCTGATAGGATCAAATGGTCTCACCTCCCGTGTTTTCAATTGGTTTGGTGTAAGGGGTGAGGCTTAGCTGCCGTGGGTCTGGTTGTCGCCGACGGGTAAGACGTATTCGACGCTGGGATGCGGCCGGGGGATGACGTGGACGCTGATGATTTCGCCAACCCGCTCGGCAGCCAGGGCACCGGCATCGATGGCGGCTTTGACGGCGCCAACGTCGCCTCGTACCATGACGGCTACATACCCGCCTGATACGTGTTCTTTGCCGCACAGGGTAACGTTGGCGGCTTTCAGCATTTGGTCGGCGGCCTCGATGGCCGGGATGAGTCCTTTGGTTTCGATCATTCCCAGGGCTACTACACTGCGAACTTCTGCCATTTGTTTTGCCTCCTTAAGATTTTTAATAATCGCTCATTTATTATTTCAAATTGCATTTCATGGCCTTTAATACTTCTTCGACAACGGCTTGTACAATTTGCGCGTCGACAGAACCGGCAGCACTAGTTGCTGGTGTTCCGGCTGCAGGCTGAATGGACGGGCGTTCAGGGATAGCGACATGCCAGGCAACCCATTTGATATTGATTAAATGTAATGGCGTTACATTCTCGGAAACACTGGAGCCACCCCATGTTCCACAACCCAGGGTAAACGAGGGGGCAAGCTCAGTGGTGGCACCAACACCGCCCAATGCGGAAGGGGTATTTACCAAGACACGGAAAATCGGCTTCCGCAGGGCAAACTCGCGGACTATCGCTTCGCTCGTGGTATGGATGGCCAGGCTGTGGCCAATCCCGCCGATATCCAGCAGCTGTATGCACTTTTCGCAGCCTTCCTCCCAGTCCTTTACCTGATAGAACCCCAATACAGTAGTCAGTTTTTCGTAAGACAACGGCCATTGAGCCCCGACCCCGTTCAGCGGCGCCACCAAGCACTTGGCATGCTGAGGTACATTAATGCCGGCCATTTTCGCAATTACCTGCGGGTCTCTCCCGACTACCCGGGGATTCATGCTATTGTTCGGCAGCATGACAACCCGGGAAACCTTCTCGACTTCCTCTGGCTCAAGAAAATGCGCACCATAGCGTTTTAATTGCTGGATCAGCTCGCCGGCAACACACTCTTCAACTACAATTGCCTGCTCGGATGCACAAATTGTTCCGTTGTCAAACGTTTTACCGGCGATAATATACTCTGCCGCTTTCGCCAAATCCGCTGTTCTTTCAACAAAAGCCGGAACGTTGCCAGGTCCAACCCCAAGCGCCGGTTTACCACTGCTGTATGCAGCTTTCACTAAAGCACTGCCGCCAGTGGCTAAAATAACTGACGTAATTGGATTTTTCATCAATTCATGGGTAGCTTCCATCGAAATATTTGTCAGGCAGCTAATCACGCCCTCAGGGGCACCGGCGGCAACAGCCGCACGGTTCATAACGGCAGCTGCCTCAGCGGTACAACGCGCTGCTGTCGGATGTGGTGAAAACACGATCGCATTGCGGGACTTGAGGGCAATCATTGCCTTGTATATAACCGTAGATGTCGGGTTTGTTGTTGGTACAATCCCGGCAATTACGCCTACAGGTTCAGCAATTTTCCACAACTTTTCCCGCGAATCAATGATCCCGGCTGTTTTCATATCCTTAATATAATCATACACATGCTTTGCGGCAAAATAGTTTTTGAAGCACTTGTCCTCATATTTGCCCATGCTTGTTTCACTAATGGCCATTGCCGCCAAGCGGCAGGCCTCTGCTTCGCCGGCATCCCGCATTGCTTTGATAATATCGTCTACTTGCGCCTGTGAGAAACTTTTCAGGACATCTTGCGCTGCTTTGGCCTGTTTTAGCAGATTACGCACTTGCTGCACAGATGCTAAATCCCGGTCAAGTTCCATTGTAACCACCTCTCTCCAGTTAGAACTTCAGTGCGTTGCCTGCGACGTCAATTACAGCCCGCTGAAAGGCTTCACAGGCAGCCCGGCAGGCACTTTGCGTACCTGTCAGGAGCGCTCCGCCAAAGTTGGTCTCGGTTGGCGGACCATAAAAAACCTTCATTTCCACTTCAGCTGCTTTTAGTGCCGCATCAATTCCATACATGGCCTCAAGTGGCGGTGCAATCAGATAGGCCAATGGTTCACCGTTGGGAATATCGGCAATCTTGGACAGATAGCTGCCGGTCCTGGATATGGTATGGGCAAACCAGGCTGTAGCCCCACCATCACAAGTATAAAAGACTGCTTCGTTCTCTAAATGACTAATACAAGCATCCATACCGGCACTTACTTCAGCCGGCGAAGGCCCGGCCAACACGCCGATGATTTCGCCGGACCGGGGTCCTGAGGCATGGGCTGCACCGGCATAAAAGCTTTTTGCATAAACAACCTCTACTTCGGCCTTTTTTGTTGCCTCATCAAGAGCGGTATAGGTCGCATCGTCAATCGTAGCAGTAATTAGGCCAATTGATTTTTGGTACGATTGTAATCCCAGCTTTTCAGCATAATCGGGGGCAACATTGGGGATAAAACGTACAGCAAGAACCTTCGGCTTAATCGGTTCGATCATTTCATAGCCTCCCTTTTCCAACACTATCTCAGCGTTATTTCAAGTTAACCCCTGTCGCCTTGGCGTCAAGAATTCTTTTTAATAAATCCGCCAAATGCGCCCCGGCTTCCGCCGACGGCAAACCGCCTTTGTGGATATTACTTACTACCGTTCTTTCACTCTCAATCATTCCCCGGCGGGCATTATAGCCGATATAGGCACTCATGCTTTCCGCCGTCCCCAAACCCGGCCGCTCCCCGATGAGAACAATGACAACTTCCGGTTTAAGCTCATCGCCAATTACGTCCATAATCCCCACCCGGGAATACTTAACAAAGATGGTTGTTCCCACCGCGATTCCCATGCTGTTTAGCCCTTGAATCATAGCCGGCAGCAAATTGGGAATATTGGCTTCTACCGCCTTGCTGGACAAGCCATCGGCGACTACAACCTGTACCCTGGCCCCTTTGGCACATTGTTGATGTAAAATCTCGATATTCTCAGCATCAAGCAGCCTGCCTAAATCCGGTCGTGTCAGGTATTCATCCTTGCTGGAGCATTTTGTTACCACCGGTACCATGTTGTATTGTGCGGCAAACTTTTCGGGCACTTCCCCCAGTACAGAATCCTGCGCTACGGCGTGATCGGCCCGGAAACGCAGCAAGGTATCTGTCAAAGGACGTACGCCTGTCCGCCATACACCAATGCGGGCCGGTGTTGCCAGTTTCATGTCTTGATATAGTTCCGGATTTACCGGCTTGGGAACTTGAAGATATTTCTGCAAATCTATCCCGGTCAAGTCGTCCAAATAGTCGTCCTTATACGTTGCCGGCTCTTCAGACGTCACCGGCTGCTGCGAAGTTCCACTGCATGCAACAGCACCTTTCGCTGTTTTGTTCATCTCCGCCAGCACCTGTTCCACGATCAGACGAATACTATTTTCCACCCCCATAAATCTGCCTCCTATTTCGTAAAGATGGTTGCGTCACCAGCCCTGGGCGTAAGCTTACCGTCTCTCATAATGCCCATTCGCTCTGCCCAATTCTCAAATTCCGGCAACGGCCGAAGGGTATACACCTCACGCAACGCTGCAATGTCGTGATAACTTGTGGTCTGATAATTTAACATAACATCATCGCCCATCGGTATTCCCATAAAGTAGGTGCAACCTGCTGCCGTCAGTAAAACAGCCAGATTCTCAATATCATTCTGGTCGGCCTTCATGTGATTGGTATAGCAGGCATCTACCCCCATCGGCAGCCCTGTCAATTTACCCATAAAATGATCTTCCAGCCCAGCACGGGTTACCTGACGGGTATCATACAAATACTCTGGACCGATAAAACCGACTACGGTATTTACAAGAAAGGGTTTATAATGACGCGCTAAACCGTAACAACGCGCCTCCAGGGTAACCTGGTCGGCATTATGATGCGCCTCTGCCGATAGTTCGGAACCTTGTCCTGTTTCGAAGTACATGATATTAGGGCCGGTAGCCCGGCCTTCCTTGAGTCCTGCGGCATAAGCCTCATCCAAAATCCGGCTGTCAATACCAAAGGCCTTATTGCCGGCTTCAGTACCGGCAATTGACTGGAACAGAAGATCAACAGGCGCACCCTTTTGTACCGCCCGCAACTGGGTTGTAATATGAGCCAATACACAGATTTGGGTGGGAATCTCCCACTCTTGCACAAATTGATACAGTGTTTCTAAACTGCGGATAACCGCCGGCAGGGTGTCATCAACCGGATTCAGTCCAATGACCGCATCGCCCACACCATAGGCTAATCCCTCACGCAGACTGGCAAGAATGCCGTCAACCCCGTCTGTCGGGTGGTTGGGCTGAAGGCGGGCGGCCAGACAACCGGGAACACCCACGGTTGTATTGCAGTGAGCAGTATTTTTAATCTTCCGTGCACCCACTATCAGATCAAGGTTACTCATTACCTTAGCAACCGCCGCCACCATTTCTGAGGTTAAGCCACGGCTGATGCGGTGCAGATCATCATGGGCAGTATCGGCAGCTAAAATAAACTGACGAAGTTCTGCCACCGACCAATTCTTGACCGACCGGTAGACCGGTTCGTTGACGTCATTGTCAATAATTCTGGAAACCTCGTCCACTTCCAGCGGCACCACCGGGTTGTTCCGGAGATCTTCGAGCGTCAGTTGGGAAAGCACATATTTAGCGGCAATCCGCTCGGCTGCATTCTCTGCAGCTATGCCTGCCAGGATATCGCCGGACTTTATCTCATTCGCTTTTGCGAGAACCTCTTTAACGCTTTTAAAACTAAAGCCATGGCCCATAAGCCTCGTTTTCAGCTTCACGCGTTCACTCCTCCTTTGCCTGGTGTAAGACTTTAGCGGGCAAACACCAGGGTTTTTACAATGACCGGAACCGCTTCTTCATAAGGCAGGGGTTTTGCTATATCAAGAAAATCACCAAGCTTTAGTTCAATGCCGTCCAGACATACTATTTCCTGCTCAGGCAGAATGCAGCGCAGGCTTTGCCCCAGGACCTTGCCGATATCCTGCCGCGCTACAACTACTTTCGGAGTACAGTCCAGCTGCATTAACTCGGTGGCAAGCTGCTGCGCCAAGGCGACGATTGTGGTGAAATTAGTGTCAGGCAGCGGTGGCACAACAAAAGCAAACGTCCGGTACAGAGATTGATCAAAATTCCGGGCGAGATTGATCCAGGTCCAACTTCTGTCACTTCTTTGCTCAGGGTAGATTGCCGGGATGTTCCTCAAAGGCAACACATTCTTACTAACCATGACAGTCGACCCCGATACATTAACAGTGTGGACGCCTGCCCCAAGTACGGTGGCATGAATGGTTTCTTCGCCCTGATAAACCTTCAGCGATTTGAACGCCCGGCTGTCACGATAAGCCTCAGCCAGTAACGGCCCTACATCGCCGTGAACCCACCAGTTTTCAGGTTGCGGTTGATAAACATACCGGGCCACGCCACCGGAAAAAATGATGCCGTCTAAAGCAACAGCCGGCAGATGATTGGTCATTACCAGCGCCCCATCACCTGCTGCCGCTGGCTGATGAAACAAAACACGATCCACACATTGCGCCATCTCAGCTAAGCAAGCCTGAATGGCAGCCTGCTCTTCCGCCGGTGAACAGGCAGGAAAAAGTGGCCGGCCTGATTGGCTTTCTAAACTGCTTGCCACTTTCTGAGCCGGGGGGCTAATATAGGACAGCCGGCGTGATAATGGGTCAATTTCAAATAGTCGTCCCCCCACATTGATACAAGCTGTGCCAATACATACACCGCGGTCAAAAAACGCGATATTGGAGGTCCCCCCGCCAATATCCAGGTTGGCGACCCGAATATGCTGCCGCCGGGAAATCTCCTCAGCGCCGGAACCCTTGCCGGCAATAACACTTTCCAAATCCGGACCGGCGGTCGCTACCACAAACTCGCCGGCAAATTCAGCCAGGGCGTGCACAATCTCTGAGGCATTCTCTTTCTTGGCAGTCTCGCCGGTGATAATCACCGCCCCAGTGTCAACATCCTGGGGTTGGATGCCTGCACATTGATACTCCTGAGCGATAATATTGCGTAAAGCCACTCCATCAACCCGGTTACGGTCCAAAAAGGGCGTAAAATGCACTGTGCCCATATACACCACGCTCTTGCGGGTGATTTCTATTTTAGGAACCTGGGTTCCCGGCATCACATTAACCAGCGTCAGCCGGGATAACACCATTTGGGTAGTGGTTGTACCAATATCAATCCCGATACTGGTAAGAGTAATTTCCTTTGTCATATTTTTTCATATTCACTTGCTGGCGTCAGCAGGTTTTGCTGCTGTTTTAGCCGGTTTTTCTTCAGCCGGCAGACTTGGCAATATCGCTTCAAGCTCGGCGTGCGGCCGGGGAATAACATGGCAACTGACAAGTTCGCCAACGCGTTCAGCGGCGGCAGCACCGGCATCGACAGCAGCCTTAACAGCCCCGACATCACCGCGTACCATAACGGTTACTAATGCTCCACCCACTTTTACTTTGCCGATTAACTGAACGTTAGCCGCTTTTACCATGGCATCGGCAGCCTCAATACTTCCCACTACCCCTTTTGTTTCAACCATGCCTAACGCAACTAATCCATCTTTGTATGACATGTTTTATTGCCCCTTTCCTAAAAATAATTAACTGCTTTACTGCTTATCCAAATCATCCAGCACACCAAATTCCTCTTCGAAAGGCCGGATGTTTTTATTGCCCCAGATGAAATAATAAATGATCGCCACAGCGTAAGCTACCGCAACCCAGATCAGACTATCAACACTTGCCACCAACAGGCTGATTACGCAAAATACCGCAATAACCAGGCTGATTGCCGGCACAGTCGGGAACATTGGTACCTTAAAGGGGCGGTTCATCCCAGGCTCTTTGGAGCGTAGTACAAACAAGCTGACCAGGCTGATAATATACATGATTACCGAGCCAAATACCGATATAGTAATTACAACATTTGTCAAACCGGTTAATGCGGCCCCCAGGCCTACCAGCCCCGGCAGAATCAGTGCCCACACCGGCGTATGATGTTTAGGATGAACATACGCCAGGAATTTCGGCAGATAACCGGTACGGGCCATAGCGTACGTTTGGCGGGAATAACCGACAATAATACCATGCAGCGAGGCAATTAAGCCAAATAAGCCAATAAAATTGATGGCCATAACCCAAAAAGATCCTTCACCAAAAACACTGCTTAACGCCAATGGCAGCGGGAAGTCCACCGCCTCAATCAATTTAACATCAGCAATACCGGCCGTAAGGAACAGTGTGGCAAAGGCCATAACCGTCAAAGTTCCCATACCTGTTAAAAAGCCGACAGAAATATCTTTCTGCGGATTGACCATTTCTTCGGCTGCCATGGCACCACCTTCTATCGCCAGGTAGAACCAGATCGCAAAAGGAACTGCCGCCATAATACCCGCATAGCCATTCGGCAGAAGCGGCTCGGCCATTACCCGGGACATCTCAAAATGAGGTATTGCCAGAATCCAGTAAATTACCAGACCGATCAGTGCAACGATCGTTACAATCAGCTCAAATGTAGCCGATACCTTCATTCCCCAATAATTGATAAAGATAAATAACAAAAACGCTACTATTGTCGCTGTCATCGCCGGGATATCAGGCATGATATTATGGATATACCCACCTACCGCTAAAGCAATGGCCGGCGGCGCAAAAACAAATTCTATGAGACAGCTTATCCCGCTCATATAACCCCAAAACTTACCTAAGGCTCGCCGGGCATAGGCTGATGGACCGCCGGCATGGGGAATAGCTGTTGCCAGCTCTGAATAAGAAAGGATAAATGTTACATAAAAAATAGTAACCGGGATCAGGGCAATGGCTAACCCAATAACGCCACCTGCACCAAAACCATAGCTCCAGCCAAAATAATTTCCTGAAATAACCAGTCCTACCGCCAAAGCCCAGAGATGGATTGGTTTTAAAACACGCGTAAGCTGAGAATTCTCGCCTCCGGTACTGGCTTGAGCACTATTAGCTACCTGTTTTTCTAAATTACTCATCATATACGCCTCCTTACTGTTTTAATTGGCACTTGTGTAAAACAACACATACTCCTGCTTTCTTTTCCCTCCTAACCGCCTGATTCTTTATCCAGTTCACCACCGCCTTGAATAGCAATAAGGCTGGGTGTTACTGTCTGATTTATATAAAAAAAGCCCTTTATGACTGTTAAACTTACTTAACAGTCATAAAGGGCG
>JAQSXM010000258.1 GCA_029256645.1 Sporomusa sp.
CCTATTGCTCCTCGTATCGTAGTTTCTTATTAGTTCTTTTCTGGCAGAGTTGGAATATGGTCAGCGTAGTTATAAGCAGACAGAGCCAGGCCAGCCAGTCGCCGGTCTGGCTGTACAGGGATTGGCCGCCGCCGAGCGGCACTTCCCTGAGTAGGCTGGCCTCACCGGCGGCCGTGCCGGTGACTGTTACGCCCAGGAGACGGCCCCGGCTGTCACTGACAGTCAGCAGGCCCCACTGGGCCGCACGGGCTACGGCATAATTGCCTTCAACGCCCCGCATGACGGCAATGCGGGCATGCAGCCAGCCGTCATCGTGGAAATCCAGCGCCGGCACAAACAGGATACCTGCTTCCTGCCGGCTGTATTCCCTGGACGGCTGGACAAAATCCAGATCCTTGCAGATGGCAATTCCAGCGCGATTGTCTATGCCGGTGTCCAGCAATGCGAGGTCTTTTCCTGGTGTGTACCGGTTTTCATAGGCTGGCAGCAGATGTTGTTTATGGTAGGAGTGGAGCAGAGATCCATCCGGGGCAAATACCAGGGCGGCATTGTACAAATGATCTTCCTGAAGGCTGAGCCCGGCAATGAGGGTGACTTTGTTTTTGCCTGCTGTCTGGATCAATACGGACAGACCCGCCTCACGGGCGGCGGGAGTTAAGAAAGCGATTTTTTCCGGCAGTAGGACAACCTGGGCTCCGGCGGCTGCCAGTGCGTTAGTGCTGTGGCTGTAGTTACGCAGGGTATTAGTTATGGATTCGATGTTCTCGCTGCGCAGTTCTTCTCTGGTTGCAGGTATAGCGGCCAGCCCGACTTTAAGAACAGGGCCGTCTCCCGGCAGGTAGAGCCGGTAGATGCCAAAGAGGAGGACTGCCAGCAGTAACCCGCCGGTAAGCAGGCCTGTTACGTAATAGCTGCTTTGGTTCCGGCAGTGCCAGAGAACAGCCAGACTGGCGGGAATCAGCATGAGCAGAAAGGTAATGCCCCAGATACCGGTCAGGGAAGCCAGCTGGATGACTGGGAGATTGAAAACCTGGGTATAGGCCAGGCTTTCAAAGGTACCGAAAGAGGAAAAGAGTGAACGGACAAACTCATACGACGTCCAGAAAGCGGCAAAGGCAAATGGCGCGAAGGTCTGGTGCTTCTCCTGGACTAATGTGCGGAACAGCAGGACAGATGCAGTAAAAATGACCGCATTCAGTACGGTTGTGCCGGCAAAGAGCAGCGGAGGCAGGTAGCCAAACTGGTTCATGGCCCCGAGGACGTAAGCCGGGAACGCGGCAAGCGCCGCCTTCCCGGCGTGCACCTGTAAGGCATACAGGCATACCGGCAGCGGTGCGAGCCAGGTCAACAGCCAGTTGTCGTTAAATCCGGTGGAGTAAAAGAACAGCACAGCACTCAGGCTGGCAGCAATGAACAAAGGACGAGGAAAATAACTTGTTACGGTTTGTAATGCGGGCATATTGAGGCCCCCTTTTTGTAACTTTATTGGATAGTTTCGCCAGGTATGTGGGAAATCCTTTGGATATGACACAGCATTCAAAGGCAATTTCTTGACAGCCGGGACGAGAAAAGATATAGTTTACATGACTACATATGCAGGCGGTGTGTGATGAAAAAGTGTTCCTGTGATTCCGATATGTGTGAAGAGTTGTGCGAGCATCCCCAAACCGTTTGTCAGGCCAGGGGCGAGATGGTGCCGGAGGCGGATGTACAGCAAGTTACGGAAATGTTCCGGTTGTTGGGTGACATGAATCGATTTAAAATTTTGCAAGCGTTATCTAAAAGGGAATTATGTGTCTGCGATATTGCAGCAGTAGTGCAGATGGGCCAGTCGGCGGTCTCGCATCAGCTTCGGTTACTGCGCGGTGCCCGGTTGGTCAAATACCGCAAAGAAGGTACACTGGCCTGGTATTCATTAAATAATAATAATATTGCTATTTTACTGCAGTATGGGGTGGACCATGTCCGGCAAAATTAAGAATAGGTTTTGTGATAATGAGTAAAGGACTGACATGCGCAGAGCAGGTCAGTCCCTTTTTATTTTATTATATCGGCTATATACAACGCGTTAAAGTCTTGCAGTCGGGTGGTGTGTTGGCAAAAGCGGAAGTCAAGCGCCAGCGGTGGAGCGTTGTCAATGCACCACCCGACTGCGCCTGCAAACTTCTTTAATGCGAATATATAGCAAAGCTGTTAGCTTATCTTCTGCATTAAGCGCATGCCGTTCAGGGTTACCAGAATGGAAGACCCCATATCGGCCAATACTGCCAGCCATAAATCAACGAATCCAGCAAACGTTAACACTACAAAGATAATTTTGATGAGAATGGAAAAACCAATATTCTGCTTAATGACTGCGACTGTTTTACGGCTTAGGTTGATGACATAGGCGAGTTTTCCCAGATCATCGGCCATCAGTGCAATATCTGCTGTTTCCAGTGCCGTATCCGAACCAGCCACACCCATGGCCACACCAACATTAGCCGCCGCCAGTGCCGGGGCATCATTGACGCCGTCGCCGACCATTACGACATTGCCGAACTCTTTTGTCAGTTTTTGCACAGTAGAGACTTTGTCTTGCGGCAGCAGATCGCTATAGTACGAATCAAGACTGAGTGTTTTGGCGATGGAGCCGGCAACCCGGCTGTTGTCGCCTGTCAGCATCGTTACATGTTTCATGCCGGCTTGCCGGAGTGACCGGATGGCATTCTTACTGTTTTCACGCAGGGTATCAGCGACCGCAATCATACCCAAAATCTCTTTGCCGGAGCCGATGATCATTACCGTTTTGCCCTGTTCTTCCAATTCGATCATGTTATCTTTAGCTTGTACCAGGCTCAAGCCCAACTCTTCAAATAAGCGCAGGTTGCCAATATAGATCGTTTGACCATTGATATCCGCTTGTGCGCCGCGACCAACCAAAGCCTTAAAGTTTACGGCTGGCTGCAGGGATAGATCCTTTGCTTTTTCGACAATGGATACCGCCAGGGGATGTTCAGACCATTTCTCAACAGCCGCTGCCTGGGCCAGGAGGCTCTGCTCATTATTATCACCCAACGGCAGAATATCGGTAACAACCGGGCGGCCATGGGTTAGGGTACCGGTTTTATCAAAGGCGATGGCTTGAATGGCGCCGATTTGTTCCAGATAAGCGCCGCCCTTAATGAGGACGCCATTGCGGGAAGAATTACCGATGGCTGATACAATTGATACCGGCGTGGAAATGACTAGGGCACACGGGCAGGAAATGACCAGCAGCACCAGTCCTTTATAGAACCAGGGAGCAAACTCCTGGCCAAAGAGGAGCCAGGGTATGATCATTACACCGGCGGCAACGAGCAAGACAGCAGGTGTATAATATTTGGCAAAGACATCGACAAATTGTTGGGAAGGCGCTTTCTGCGCCTGGGCTTCTTCGACAAGATGCATAATCTTGGACAGCGTCGAGTCAGCTGCAATCCGGGTTACCTCAATCTCTAAAGCACCGTGTTCATTGACTGTACCGGCATAAACAATACTACCAGTTGTTTTTTCTACAGGGAGTGATTCACCGGTAATGGTTGCCTGGTTGACGGCTGACAGGCCGCTTCTGACGATACCGTCCATGGCAATGCGTTCCCCTGGTTTGACTATAATGATATCGCCAATCACGATTTCTTCTACCGGCAGGTTTTGCTCGGCACTATTACGCAGTACCCTTGCTTCCGGTGGAGCCAGCTCCATCAGTGCCCGGATGGATTGTCTCGTTTTATCCATGGTGTATGTTTGCAAGGTATTACCAAAAGAAAACAGGAAGGCAACACTTGCACCTTCGCTCCATTCGCCAATGGCCGCAGCGCCAATGACGGCAACGGTCATGAGAAAATTCATGTCGAAAGACAGGGAGCGCAGGCCGTATAATCCGCTTTTAGCGGCATGATAGCCGCCGATGATAGCCGCTATGCTGTATAATGGGATTAGTAGAGATTCACTGAACTGCAACCAGTCCAGGACAGTGGTGATTGCCAGCAGGATGCCGGATAGGATCGTTGCTTGCGTGCGCTTAGTGGTCCACCAGGCAGTTTTCATTTCCGGGCGATGTGCACCCGATTCCTCACGCTCGGCTTTATATCCGGCCTGTTCTACAGCCTGCATAATGGCAGTTATGGCAGTTGTGTGCTCTACCGTCATTTTGCCGGCAGCAAAATTTACTTGGGCTAACCTTACTCCCGCTAGCGCGGCAATTCGCTTTTCTAGCTTCGCGGCGCAATCACCACAGTCGAGGCCGGAAACCCGAAACACCGATTTGTGTCCTCCTGTTTGTCCCTGCGCCGGGGGAATGAGCGTGGCTTGATAGCCAAAGCCACTGACTGCTTTTTCAATCTGCATCGGCTGTATGTGAGAACTGTTGTAGGTTACTTTCATCTTTGCCGTAGCAAAATTGACTTTGGCGTCGGTGACGCCAGTGATTTTGCCAATGCCTTTTTCCAATTTGGCAGCGCAATCGGCGCAATCAAGACCGGCTACGGTAAAATTGCTGGTTAGAGTAGTAGCCGCGATTACGGTTTTCGTCTCTGCCTGTGGCAGTTCATCACTGCCACTGCAACAATCGCAAGCTACTGGCGCCAGGGTGGTTGCTGCAGTTCCGTCCGGGCAGCAATCACAAGCAGGCTCGGGTGGAGTAATTTGTGCAGGTTGTTCGCTTGGGCAGCAACTGCAACTGGTTTCGGCAGCCTCTACGGGATTTGCCGGCGGACAACAACTGCAGGTTGCTGCCGGTTCAGGTTTGGCTGATTGTTCGGAGGCTGGTGAACAGCAGCTGCTCTGGCAGGCTGTTTTCTTGGGCAGAATATTTCCTGACATCTTTTTGAAGTTCATATTGGTTCACTTCCTATCCATGTTTAATATGTTCTATACCTGGATACAGCCGATTGGCCCATTTCCACACTTGCTGCGATAGCACTGAAACATAATGCCTGGCGGAACAAGTAGTATCTTTTTAATTATATTATATATGAATACATATTCATATATAATATATGTGGATTTGGTAAATAAGTCAAGAGAAAAATAAATATGGATAGTTATTTAAAGCTGTTTAATGTTTGACAAAAAAAAGACCATCACAATGTGATGGCTAGTTAGACACGAATATTGCAGGAAAGGCCATTAGGAACATTTGCCTGGTGTTATGACCCTGCCAATACTGGATTTGGATGCCGTGATTGCGGCAACATTGCAATTATCTCCACCAAATGGAGTCCGGGTATTTCGCAGATCCAATATTGACAGGTTCCCCGATTCTAGGGGTTGCAATAGCAACATTTCGTGCTTTTGCCGCTTTTGTTACCCGTTCAATCGGTTCTGTCCAGTCATGAAAAGCCAAACTAAAGGCTGCCCAATGGATAGGGAGCATTAAATTACCCTTCAAATCAAGATGGGCTTGTACTGTTTCTTCCGGCATCATGTGGATAGCAGACCAGCGTTCATCATATTGGCCGCACTCCAATAACGTCAAATCA
>JAQSXM010000259.1 GCA_029256645.1 Sporomusa sp.
ATTTTCAAGATATACTCCGCTTATTTCTCTGAAACCAGAAACTTCAATAATAGTTTCTCCTTCTATTTGGATCAGTTGTATGCTAACACTCATGAATTAATTCCCCCTTCTCCTATAATAAAACATTAACCAAAAAAGAATAAATTCCTGCTCCTCTGCTAACAGACTGTTGCCACCTATATAGGAACGCATGTTTCTTAGACAAGAATGGTCATAATGATACGTATTTAAATCTTGATCCCGCAAACAATAATCGGCGGGAGGTGATATTGTGGCTAAGAATAACCAGAATGACTCTTTAGCGCAGAAGCGTGCAAAAGAACAGAACCAAAACCTCAAGAATAAGAATGTTAGCGGTGATAAGCATCTCAATGGTCCCAATCATCCATCAACCTAAGAGCAGCATAAGCTGCTTTTTTTTATTCCCCCTTTGATAAGGGATGTCCCTGATGATGGGCAAACTGACGAAGCGCAATAGATAGAACCCCCCACATCTGTGAGGGGTTCTATCTATTCCTATTTTAGCTGAGCTGCAATATCATGTCTGCCAAGCTCTTTTAATTTTTCTACCGCATCTTCCAGTGTTTGTCCAAGCGGTATTCTTTGCATATTACTTGTTGTTATTAAGATGTATTCGCCGTTAAAATCAGATATTTGTTCACTCATGTCGCCATTTACCCAAATAGTCGGAGCTCCAGCCATTGTTATCCCTCCTCCTCTTTATGCTACACTTCGTTAAAAGGAATTTTATTCCTGCATTTCAAAATCAAGCGCTTCAAAAGTTTATAAACATTAATCCTAAGGAAATAAAGGATTTTATGGAATTTCATGGAATATTGGGCATTGGAGAAATATTATATCGAATTATCGTTCGTTTATTATTAAGCAAATCAAGGTATGTTTACAACCGCTCCTGATGTTAACAAGAATACAGGGATTTCGTTACTCCAGGGCGAATTGTGTTTTTGTACTAAAAATCATCTAGGAGTGACATCAATGACTTTAAACCCTAAAAGCTGGTCTCTGCCAGATCTTCCAATGCTCAAATCATTTGGCCAACAATTGGCTGAATTCAACCAAGCATATACAGCAAAGCATATCTATGATCAACTTATTCAACGTGTCCAGGCCTTCGAAACTGAGCTGGACCAAGAACATGAGGTTGGGATGCGTCTCGTTAGTTTCGGTAAATCAACAGAGTTTAGCGTATCTCGCATCGGATATCTGGACCCAAACTTAATTTGGTTTCAGGGTGTTCTATCCGATAAATCTGACGTTGAGCTTATTCAGCATGTTAGTCAAATCAATTTTATGTTGATTAAGATTAAACGTCAGCCGTCAGAGGAACCCCGGTGTCCAATTGGCTTTTGTTCGAACCAGCCTTTATCAGAGACCCCTGCCGATACTGCCCCAAACAAAATCACCGAGACGCTACCCGCAACCACAAAGTAGCCTAAGAATAAAATCCCGCATTATTTTAGGATTACCGAAACGACAGCGTAACTATCTGATTCAAACACATCGATCCCTGTACCATTATCAACGACAGCGTATTTTCCTGATTCGACCGGAACGCCATTAAGCAAGATCATATCAACCATCTCAAAAGTTACTCCTGCGGGCAACCAAAAGATGCCAGACTCGTCGATTCTCTGCAGAATTATTACTTTTACCGCCAACACCCTCCTTGAACTGCAATCTTCAAAATGCAATACTTTATTAGTATTGTATTCTAGAAACCATAAGAATGTTACATTATGTATAATAGCTGGCTAACATGCCACTGGCGTTAACATAGGCACCCGTTATTTTACTTTCGTATAAATGATACTAAACCCGGTTATACTATTATTGGAGTGCGCAACTCTCGCCAGAGTGACTGTAAAAACAGAGCTCTGGCTCTTATATTTAGATAGATATTTAAAGGCTCCCAGTAGCTATATAAAAATATAATTAGAGGATTCCGGAGGTAAACGTGAAAGACATACAGCTTACAAAAGAACAGCAAAATACAGTAATTGAGGCTATTAAGTATTACTTTCTTAGCGAAAAAGATGAGATTATAACAGATTTATCGGCAACACTTCTGTTAGACTTTATTTTAAAAAACATTGGTCCTCATATCTATAACCAGGCAATAAAAGACACACACCAATTAATGAGTGAAAAAATAGATGACTTATTCGGCCTAGAAAAATCCATAAAAATACATACTAAGAAGAAATAGCTGCTTCAAATAAAAAATCCCGCCTGTCCAGACGGGATTTTTTTAATCACACTATTAAACCTTAAATCGGCTAACCGTTTCTTTTAATTGATCAGCCATTTGGCGTAATGCGTGGCTTGACGCCGAAATCTCTTGCATGGAAGCAGACTGCTCCTCGGTTGCGGCAGAAACTGACTGGGCTTGGGCCGCGGCCTCTTTACTAACTATTTCTATCTGACGAACTGCTTGAATTATTTGCGTACTACCGCTAGCTAAATGCTGAATTGAGCTAGAAATTCCACCCACTTGATCAGACACAGCTTCTACTGAATTTCTAATATTAGTAAAAGCGATGCCAGCATTTTGGACAAGAGTTGCACCTGTTTCGACTTCCCGTTTTCCCTGCTCCATGGCCTGGACTGCCTTATCAGTATCACCTTGAATTCCTGCAATCATTTCAGATATTCGTTTTGCCGCGTCTTGGGATTGTTCGGCAAGTTTACGAACCTCATCAGCAACAACAGCAAAACCACGTCCTTGCTCCCCGGCACGAGCTGCCTCGATAGCAGCATTCAATGCTAACAGATTTGTTTGTCCTGCAATTCCTGAGATGGTCTCAACAATTTGCCCTATCGCTTCAGATCTGATACCTAATTCTGTTATTACTTTTGCAGAACTAGCAACTGTTTTTTCGGCATTTCCCATTTGCTGTATAGCATTTACAATTGCTTGCTCACCTCTTTGAGCTATATCTGCCGCTTTTATTGACTCTTCAGATACTAGATTTGTGTTTGCGGAAACCTGGGTAATATTAGCGGACATTTCTTCTACTACTGCAGAGGCTTCATTTACTGCCTTAACCTGCATTTCAGCCCCGATTGCAACCTGTGTTATAGCTTGAGCAATCTGCACTGCCGCTTGAGCTGATTGCTCAGCCCCTTCGGTAAAATTAGCAGAGGTGGAAGCAACTTGGCCTGTTGCTTCGCTAGTCTGGCCAATAACCTCTCTTAAGTTTTCTTCCATTCGATTAAAGGCTTTTATCAAATCACCGATTTCATCGCTGCCTCGATAGTGTAAGGCATGTCGCCGCAGGTCTCCATCAGCAATCTTATTAGCAGCTGACAATACGGTATTTATGGGTACGGCAATACTGCGCGAAAGCCACAAAGCAATACCAACTGCCAAAGCTACGATTATACTATCTAAAATGACTATAGCTATTTCAATTTGATCTTCGGTTTCATGAGTCTGCTGTATTCGCAAATCCATCCGTTCAGTGAGAAAAATTACAAAATCACTCGTCTGTTGCTCTGCATCACGGCTTGTTGCACCGGCAGCACTCATATAGGCCAGCGATTCTGTTACCCCTTTTTCTGTTCTAATCTGAATAGCCTTTTCCGCATCTCCGTGATATTTATTTAAGGCTTTTTTCAGTTCAGCTAGCTTCTGCTTACCTTCTGGCGTAATCAATTTTTCTTCAAGACCGTTAAAAAGCTGCTCCATCTTTTGTTTGGAAGCACTATATTCATCAATAAAGGCTTTATCACCACTTAACAAATATCCTCTAGCGTAATAACCTTGATTCCGCAACTCCAGGGTAAGATCCTTAACCTGAAATACAAGCGGCGTACTACGTATCAGCAAATTGTCATAACCATCCTCAATTGCTTGTAACTGAAAAAAAGTATACCCGCATAATCCTGTAAAAGCGACAGCTACAAATAAAAAGACTGTCAAGATTTTTTTCCCGATAGTAAACCGTATTTCTTTTTTCATTTTTACCTCCGATATTTCTTTGTAATAGACAGCTCATTACTGTCAAAGGTACTGAGACATAAAAAAAACAGGCATGGCCTGGACGCTTAGATATCTTCCCTGGAGAAGGCAACCTGGCGATCGTAAACACGGCAGTGTTCTTAGACCCATAGCTTTGCGTCCCTGTCTTTCGGCAGGTTTGCCAAACATATTATTTTAATAATCCCAGATTATATATTTCACCTTGTTCCTGGGGAACGCGAAAGCAACTATAAGCCCCCCTAGCCAACGATCTTCATAATTATACTTGTTTATTTCGACAATATCAACCATTTATTTCTATAATATATCAAATTTCGTCATTATATTGCTTTACGAGAACTTTTTTGATATTCTACATAAATGTGTTGCAGTTTTATTCTCTCCAGCTTACAATAATTGGGGAGTATTTTTACCAGGAGGTTTATAATATTGAGAAAGCAGATTATTATTGGTATTACCTTATTAATAGTTTTATGGACAAACTCGTGTTTTGCCGGCCCCTCCTTACTAAGCCCAGGCCCGCGCATCGCAGTGGCTGTACATATTGATACTGCAGAAAAGGACATCTTTGGTGTTGAACTCTTAGAATCAGGCATCAACCGTCTTGTGGAAGCTAAATTTAGCCTGCTGATGCTAGATGGAATGGTACTCTCCGGAAGTAGTGTCACAAGAGATTTAAGAAGATCAGGCATTGATGACTTCAATACCCCCGAACAATCTAAACTCAAAAGCTTCGGCCAGTTAAATGATGTATCTTATGTACTCCTTCTTACCCTTCATCCACTCGACATTTCTGCTGACATTAAAGCATTTGACGTAAGTAAAGGCGATTATATTATCGGCAAAAAAATAACCCAGCTTAAAGAAGCTGAGCCTAAACCAGGTTTTATGGACAACATCGTATCAAAATTCTCCCATATGATTGACAGTGAACTTGATACGATAATAACCGTTATTACAAAATCCTGATAACTATCCTATTGACACACACCACATCTTTTACACCCCGCCGCGCATGGCGGGGTATTTTTTTCTGCCTGAGATTGCCGATACTCGGCCAATAGATACTCAGAATTGAAGCCCATATTTAAATTGTTCCAAGGCAAGACTTCATCCACACCTCTATTACGGTATAAATAAAACTCTTCATCAACTTCATGGGTTTTAAGCGCTTGCTTCCAGCCCTTCACCCCACCGCCAGCCACAGCAGTGTCCAGCACCGGCCCAAGCCGCCGGTCACCTCTTGCCAACATACTTTGAATATAGGCCTCTTTAGGCTGCTCAATCAACACTTCTACCCCTTTTTGTGGCTTCAACGCGCTCTGAATATATTTTAATTTATCAGATACTTCTTTCATTGGTGCCATCGGCAACCACTGAAAGGGTGTAAACGGCTTAGGGATAAAGGGATTAATACTTAGCGTCAATAACCCCCTGCTGCCCAGACTTTCCATGTGTTTTTTTATATTATGAGCCATTTCCACAATA
>JAQSXM010000260.1 GCA_029256645.1 Sporomusa sp.
GCTGTCCGGCAGTCGGTCATTGCAGCCCGAGAAGTGGGTAAAAAGGTGCTTGAAGCTATGGCTGGCCCGGCTCCGTCCTCGGCAATACCGTACATCTAGAATAGGGGGAAAGCAAAAGTGAAGAAATCAAAACGTTTTGAGATGCTGGCTGCCCGCCCTGTAAACAAGGATGGTTTCGTAGTTGAATGGCCTGAGGTAGGCCTGGTGGCTATGAGCAGCCCCAATGATCCTAAACCAAGTATTAAGATTGAAAACGGCAAGGTAGTGGAAATGGACGGTGTGCCTCGCAACCGGTTTGACTTTATCGATCAGTTTATTGCTGATTATGCGATTGATACGGCAATAGCCGAAAAAGCGATGGCGATGGAAGATGCTAAAATAGCCAAAATGCTTGTTGATATTAATGTATCCCGTGATGAGGTTGTCAAGATAGCCCGCGGGTTGACTGCCGCCAAGATTCTTGCGGTCCTCAATACCATGAATGTAGTCGAAATGATGATGGCCATGCAAAAAATGCGGGCCCGTAAAATTCCTTCCAATCAATGCCATGTTACCAATACACAGGACAACCCGGTCCTGATCGCAGCCGATGCGGCTGAAGCTGCTTTGCGTGGCTTTGATGAAATGGAAACAACGGTTGCTGTTGTCCGTTATGCCCCTTTCAATGCGCTGTCCTTACAGGTGGGCGCTCAGGTGGGCCGTGGTGGCGTTCTTATCCAGTGTGCCCTGGAAGAGGCAACCGAATTGCTGCTGGGCATGAGAGGAATTACCGCTTATGCCGAAACAATCTCAGTTTATGGGACTGAAAACGTATTTGTTGATGGCGATGATACCCCCTGGTCCAAAGCTTTTCTGGCTTCAGCCTATGCATCACGCGGGCTTAAAATGCGTTTTACCTCAGGCACCGGCTCCGAAGTTCAAATGGGATATGCGGAAGGTAAGTCAATGTTGTACTTGGAAATACGCTGCATTATGCTAACCCGGGGCGCCGGTGTGCAGGGACTGCAAAACGGCTCTGTAAGCTGTATCGGTGTACCGGCAGCAGTTCCCTCCGGCATTCGCGCCGTTTTAGGTGAAAACCTGTGTGCTGCCATGCTGGATCTGGAGGTAGCTTCCAGTAATGACCAGACCTTTACTCATTCCGATATTCGCCGCACTGCCCGTACGCTGATGCAGATGCTGCCGGGGACGGATTTCATTTGTTCGGGCTATAGTGCCAGCCCCAATTATGATAATATGTTTGCCGGCTCTAACTGGGATGTTGATGATTACGATGACTGGAATATCATCCAGCGTGATCTGATGGTAGATGGCGGCCTGCGCCCGGTTTCTGAAGAACAGGTGGTCTCGGTGCGTAATAAAGCAGCCAAAGCCCTGCAAGCCGTATTCAGGGAACTGGGTTTCCCAACCATAACCGATGAAGAGGTTGAAGCAGTAACCTATGCGCATGGCACCAAAGACATCGTGCAGCGAAATGTTGTTGAAGATTTAAAGGCGGCCGAAGAGATGATGAAGCGTGGGATTACCGGGCTTGATATTGTCAAAGCATTGGCTAAAAACGGCTTTGGTGATGTTGCAGAAAGTGCACTGGGCACCTTGAAGCAACGGGTATCTGGTGACTATCTACATACGGCTGCCATTCTTGATAAGCAGATGAATGTTATCAGCGCTGTCAATAATAAAAATGATTACCGTGGTCCGGGAACAGGCTATCGCCTGAGTAAAGAACGCTGGGATGAGATTAAGAATATCCGGCAGGCGATCAAACCATCTGATTTTGACGTATGATTCAAAAAACGAGGTGAAGTGTAATGCAAGTTAACGAGCAAATGATCAGGGAAATCGTTCAGCAAGTAATAAAAGGCATGAGCCCTTCAGCACCGGCCGGGCAATCAGCTTCCTATACCCCTAAAAGTACTACCGGGCGTACGATGACCCTTGTGGAAAAAGGGGAGGCCCGTACCGGCAGCAGATCAGACGAGGTGATTATTGCCCTGGCACCGGCGTTTGGTAAATATCAAAACAAAACAATTGTCAACATTCCCCATAGTGATGTGCTGCGGGAAATGATCGCCGGGGTGGAGGAAGAGGGGGTACACGCTCGGGTTGTACGGGTGCTGCGGACATCAGATGTGGCCTTTGCGGCCCATGATGCGGCCAAGCTCAGCGGCTCCGGTGTTGCTATTGGCATTCAGTCCAGAGGAACCACCGTAATTCATCAAAAGGATCTTCCCCCATTAAGTAACCTGGAGCTTTTCCCCCAGTCTCCTTTACTCGATTTAGAGGCCTACCGGCAGATTGGCCGCAATGCTGCCAAGTATGGCAAAGGCGAGTCGCCAACACCGGTGCCAACCAGAAATGATCAGATGGCAAGACCTAAGTATCAGGCGAAAGCGGCTGTTCTTCATATAAAAGAAACCGAACATGTGGTTCCCGGGGCTAAGCCAGTGGAACTGGATGTTCAATTCTAACCAGATGGAGGTGAATACACATGGCAAATAATCAGGCATTAGAGGATATTGTCCGTGAAGTATTAAAATCAATGGGCCAGAGCGGGGGAGCACCGGCACCAGGTATGTATCAATCACCAGCCCAAAATCAACCTCAGGGGTCGGCTGCCGGTTTAAGCCCGGAACTTGATTACCCCTTAGCCAGCAAAAGGCCGGAGCTGTTAAAAACACCGACAGGCAAGAAAATATCTGATATTACGCTGGAAAATGTGCTTAATGGCAGTATCAAGGCCGAGGATGTCCGGATTACCCCTGAAACGCTGCGGCTGCAGGGTGAGATCGCTGATGGTGTCGGCAGATATCAATTTGCCGCAAACCTGCGTCGTGCTGCCGAACTGGTAGCTATTCCCGATGCCCGCGTCCTGGAAATATATAATGCCCTGCGTCCCTACCGTTCCACCAAACGCGAGCTGTTGACAATTGCCGATGAGATGGAAGCCAAATACAACGCTAGAATTAATGCTGCTTTCGTCAGAGAGGCGGCTGACGTTTATGAGCGTCGCAACCGGCTCAGGGCAGAGTAAGGTGAGTTTAGATGCCAATTATCGCAGGCGTTGATATTGGAAACTCGACCACTGAGGTCTGTCTGGCCAGTTTTGAGCAGGGCCAATTAAAACAATACCTGGCGAGCGGCATGACTAAAACAACAGGCATCAAGGGGACATTAGCCAATGTGCCGGGAATTATTGTGGCCATGCAGGAGGCTCTCCAAAAAGCCGGGTTGGATTTCAAGAATCTTGATGAGATAAGGCTTAACGAAGCTACGCCTGTTATTGGTGATGTAGCCATGGAAACCATTACTGAGACGATCATTACCGAGTCAACCATGATCGGGCATAATCCCTCCACACCGGGTGGGATTGGTTTGGGGGTCGGGACGACGACCCTGTTTCAGCAATTGCCCCAACTGGCGGCTGGGGACAAGATCATCTGCCTGATACCAAGTGGTATTGATTTTGAGGATGCTGCCCGGCAGATTAATGCGGCAGCAGCCCGGGGGGTGGACGTGCAGGGGGCTATCGCCAAACAGGATGATGCAGTACTTATTGTCAACAGACTGCAGCGGAAAATACCTGTTATTGATGAGGTAACCCTGCTTGAGAAGGTGCCGGTAGGCATGCTGGCAGCTGTAGAGGTTGCCGAAGCGGGTAAAACCATCCAGAGTTTATGTAATCCATATGGCATAGCAACTGTGTTTTCCTTAACCCCGGAAGAAACAAAGATGGTCGTGCCAATTGCCAGGGCGCTGATCGGCAACCGTTCAGCAGTTGTCGTGCGGACCCCTGAGGGTGATGTTAAAGCGCGGTCGATTCCGGCTGGTTTTATTACCCTGGCAGGCAATCAGGGAAAAGCTGACGTCGATGTCGAGTTGGGTGCCCAGGCCATCATGGAAGCTGTTGAGCGGGTACAGCCATTAACCGATGTGCAGGGTGAGCCTGGTACTAATGTTAACGGTATGCTGGAGCGGGTTCGCCAGGTAATGGCCGGGCTGACCAGTCAGCCGGTTGCCGAGATGAAAATCCAGGATATCCTGGCGGTAGATACGTTTGTACCACAGAAGGTGCAAGGCGGTTTGGCTGGTGAATTTGCGCTGGAGAATGCGGTAGCGTTAGCGGCCATGGTTAAGACAAGCCGCTTGCCGATGCAGCAGATTGCCAACCAGCTGATTGAGCAGTTTGGGACACCGGTAATTATTGCCGGCGTGGAAGCAAATATGGCCATCCATGGGGCACTAACCACACCAGGCACTGACAAGCCGCTGGCGATTCTGGATATGGGCGGCGGCTCTACCGATGCGGCGATCATTACCAAAGAGAGTCTGGTAACATCCATCCATTTGGGCGGTGCCGGCGATATGGTAACCATGTTAATTAACTCAGAGCTGGGATTGAATGATTTCGACCTTGCTGAGGATATAAAAAAATATCCGCTGGCTAAAGTGGAGAGTTTATACCATATCAGACTGGAAGATGGTACGGTCAGGTTCTATGACACCCACCTGCCGCCCCATGTTTTTGCCAGAGTTGTCATCCTGAAGGACGATGGTATGGTGCCTATTCCTTTTGACCATTCACTGGATAAAATCCGTCACATCCGCCGGGAAGCTAAAAAGCGGGTTTTTGTTGCTAATGCACTCCGGTCTCTGGCGCGTATCGCCCCGGTCGGCAATATCCGGCATGTTGAATTTGTTGTGTTAGTTGGCGGGTCGGCGATGGATTTTGAGGTTGGTGATATGGTAACAGATGCACTGGCCCAATATGGTGTTGTCTGTGGCCGTGGTAATATCCGCGGTACTGAAGGCTCAAGAAACGCCGTGGCGACCGGTCTGGTACTGTCCTATCGCGGAAATGGGGCGTAAGTATGCCTGCCAATAATATGATGGTAAAACCTAGCATCGTCATCTGCGTGGCAGAACATGACGGATATGAGCGAAAAATCCGCGAAATCCAGGCTGGAATTGAGGAAGAGGGCGTCCCCTATACGTTGCTGCAAGGTGATGAGGGGTGCGAGGCAGTGACTCTTGCCTGGCAGGGAGCTGCGGCATCTCAGCTGGGGGTTGGATTAGGTGTTAGCCTAACCGGTCTGTGTATCCATTATCATAAGCTCGCTGCGCCTAAGCCGCTGTTTACCTCTACGGACACCGCTAATCCGGGGATATGGCGTCAATTTGGCTATAACGCGGCCCGCTTGGTTAAGGGGCTTCCCTTTAAAGAAAAATTGGAACAAAGCTTTACTATTGAAGGTACTGAAGAACAGTTGTTTGAGCAAATTCAGGCGCTTGTCAAAAAAATATTGCAGGAAAACGGTCAGGGTCACAGGGAGGTTAGCAGATGGTAAACGCCCTAGGTCTGATGGAAGTGGTAGGTTTGGCTGCCGGTTTAGAAGCGGCTGACGCGGCGATTAAAGCAGCCAATGTTACCCTTATTGGCTACGAATTAACCAAAGGCGGCGGTATGGT
>JAQSXM010000261.1 GCA_029256645.1 Sporomusa sp.
AATCTTGTTTGTTGCTTGTGCTGCAAGCAGCACATCGCACATCTGGCATTTTTATGATGCATTACTTTACATTGTTCAGTTTTCAGGGAACGGTTTGTCGCATTCGCATTACTGCCGAACTTGACAGCTTTTATATGTTATCACGTTTATTACACCGCGTCAACATCTTTATTCTTGGCTTTTCTTACTATCAGTATTCATACTTGGATATTATTACCTTGTACTGAACCGACTTGATTATCTTATCATGTCTGGCTTGTTTATGTCAATAGCGTTCTCATGGATTTATCGTAAATAATACACACTTGCACCGGCCATTGGCACAAGTCGAGTTTGGAAAAAACAAAGATCCCGCTAATGCGGGATCTTTTGTCTGTTAATCATTATTTGCTTTTTTTTCAACAACCGCTAAGGCAACAACCTGATCATCTTTGTCGGTACGCATAACCTTTACGCCTTGCGTACTTCGGCTAGTCACCGATATTGTATCAATCTCCATCCGGATTATGATACCGTCACTGGTTATCAACATAAGCTCTTGTCCAGGTTTAACTATCTTGATACCAACAACATAGCCGATTTTTTCAGCGGAGTTCGGTTTAATATTGATAACCCCTTTACCGCCGCGACCAGTTATTCGGTATTCGATGACTGGTGTACGTTTGCCATACCCTTCAGAGGTAACGGTCAATACTTCACCGTCTTTTCTCACAACCTCCATGCCGATTACCTGGTCGTCCGCTTCTAGATTAATCCCGCGAACACCATGTGCTGTCCGGCCCATTACCCGCACATCAGACTCATGGAAAACAATGGCCTTACCATCTCTGGTACCCATAATGATATCCTGCTCACCATTAGTCAGCTTAACACCAATCAAGTCATCATCTTCATCCAGGGAGATAGCAATCAGGCCGCCTTTTCGGGCAGTGTCAAATTCCAATAGTTCGGATTTTTTGACAATCCCTTTTTGTGTAGCCATAAATAGATGCCGCTTGGCACTAAACTCTTTAAGCGGAATAACTGCTGTAATTTTTTCATCCTTTTCAACCTGGAGCAGGTTAACGATGGCAGTCCCTTTGGCCGTACGTCCGGCCTCCGGCAGCTCATACCCTTTAAGCCGGTACATCCTGCCTCGGCTGGTAAAGAACAAGAGGTTGTGGTGCGTTGTTGCAACAAAGAGATGTTCAACAAAGTCTTCTTCTTTTGTCCCCATCCCTGTTACACCTTTGCCGCCCCGCCGCTGACTGCGATAGGTATCAACAGGCAGGCGTTTAATATACCCCTGGTGAGTTAAGGTAATGACAATATCTTCTTCAGCGATAAGATCTTCCATATTCATCTTAGATACATCGCTGGTAATAACAGTACGCCGCTCGTCAGCAAACCGTTTTTTTACGTCCAAAAGCTCTTCTTTAATGATACTCATTACTTTACCCTCGTCTGACAGCACACCTTCCAGCCATTCGATGGTCTCCATGATATCCTTATATTCATTCTCAATTTTTTCGCGTTCAAGTCCTGTCAGGCGTTGGAGACGCATATCCAGGATAGCCTGAGACTGCTTTTCGCTAAGGGTGAACTTATCTATCAAAGCATTTTTAGCAATTTCAGGGGTTTGCGACTGTCTGATCGTTCTAATAACAGCGTCTAAGTGATCAAGCGCAATTTTTAAGCCTTCTAAAATATGAGCCCTGGCCCGTGCTTTATCCAGTTCAAACTTCGTCCGGCGCACAATTACGACTTTTTGGTGCTCAATGTAATAATGCAGAACCTCCATCAGATTAAGAACCTTGGGACGACCATTAACAAGCGCCAACATAATTACCCCGAAGGTATCCTGCATTTGTGTATGTTTATAAAGCTGATTTAAAACAACATCAGCATTGGCATCGCGTCTTAGTTCAATGACTACGCGCATACCCTTCCGGTCACTCTCATCCCTGAGATCGGTAATACCATCAATAGTCTTATCCCGGACAAGTCCGGCAATATTTTCAATCATCCTGGCCTTGTTGACCTGATAAGGCAGCTCGGTAACTAAAATACGCTGCTTACCGCTGGACATGTTTTCTATTCTGGCTTGTGCCCGGATTTTGACACTGCCCCGCCCAGTAGTATAAGCCTGCCGAATCCCTTCACGACCAAGGATTAAGGCTCCGGTCGGAAAATCCGGACCTTTAATCGCCATCATTAATTCATTGATAGTCACTTCAGGATTATCAATCATCATAATCACGCCATCGACCACTTCCCCCAGATTGTGGGGGGGGATGTTAGTAGCCATACCAACGGCAATGCCTGATGATCCATTGATTAATAGATTAGGCACCTTGGCCGGCAGTACTGATGGCTCTTTTAAAGACTCATCATAGTTAGGTACAAAGTCAACTGTGTCTTTTTCAATATCGGCTAGCATTTCTTCAGCAATTCGCGACATACGCACCTCGGTATAACGCATAGCCGCCGCCGAGTCGCCGTCAACAGAACCAAAGTTGCCATGTCCATCTACCTGCATATAGCGGGTAGAGAAATTTTGCGCCATTCTAACAATGGCATCATATACCGAAGAATCACCATGAGGGTGATATTTACCCAAAACTTCGCCTACAATACGCGCCGACTTTTTGTGCGGCTTATTGGCAGCCATTCCAGCTTCATGCATAGCGTAAAGTATCCGCCGGTGAACAGGCTTGAGACCATCCCGAACATCAGGCAATGCCCTCATAACAATTACACTCATCGCATAATCGATATATGAATTTTTCATTTCGTCTTCAATTTTGATAGGCAATACTTTGCCTAACCCTAAATCTAAACCATCTTCCACAAAACCACCTCAATACTCGACATCTTACTATATTTTCCCCACATATGCAAAAAAATCCTGCAAAAATCAATTTTACTTAGAAAAAGTATCTGACTTCCTGCCCTGTAACGCATTTTCACCTCCGCCATATACTAAACGTGAAAAGACAAAACAGTTTATCTCATAACAGGAGGCATATTGTTCATGACCATCTTTTATGTATTGCTGCTCGGCTTGGCTGTCAGTATTGACGGTTTTGTGGCCGGAATCGCTTACGGTTTAAAAGATATTCGCCTACCCTTTTCATCTTTATGCATTGTCGGGGTTGTAGCCAGTATGTGCACTGCAGTAGCAATGGTAATGGCCTATATGGTCGGTCAGTTTATTCATACAGACTTTGCTATTTTAATCGGGGCTACATTACTAATTCTCCTTGGCCTTTGTAGTCTGTTTCAGCAGTATTTAACTAAGGGTGTTACATCCTATGAAATAGAAGGTGAGGTTACAGCCCGCAAACTAACCTTTTCCTTAGGACGCTTAATTGTCAGTATTATGGCTAAACCCGAAACTGCCGATGTTGACAGACTCGGTGTCATCAGCTCATTGGAAGCTATCTTTCTGGGGCTGGCAGTGGGGGCTGACGCGATGGTAGGTACCTTTGCGGCTGCGCTTATGGGACCGCTGCCACTCTACACGCCACTCGCAATCGGGATAATACATATGATCTGTATCGCAGGCGGCTATCACTCTTCCCGCAGGCTTGTTTCGGAAAAATTAAAAAAGCGGTTTCCTTATCTCCCCGGGACATTATTAATTATTCTTGGGTTACTACGTTTGGGTTAGGTTGCTGTTAGGAGGCAGAAATTATGTTCTATGTAGTATTATTAGGCTTTGCTGTCAGCATTGACGCCTTTGCTGCCGGTATGGCTTATGGGATAAAATCAATTAAGATGCCCGCGAATTCCCTTGCGGTCATCGGTGTTATCACAGCTCTTTGTACCAGTGCTGCTATCGCTCTTGCCTATTACTTAGGTTCATTTATCAATACTTCACTGGCAGTTGCCGGCGGCTCACTGCTGTTAATAGCAATCGGGGCCTGGAACATCTTTCAGGAGTACCTTACTAAACATAAAGGACGCCAAGATGCCGCAACAGATGACACCCATCTAAAATTCCGTATAGGCCGGATTGTTATCAGTATAATGGCCGATCCGGAGACAGCCGATATTGACCGATCCCATTCCATTAGTCCCTCCGAGGCTATCTTACTGGGTTTAGCCTTAGGTATTGATAACATGATTGCCACTTTTGCGGCCGCACTGATTAAACCACTCCCGCTCTATACCCCGGCAGTTATGGCCTTCATCCAGGTGTTTCTAATTGCTGTGGGAATTAGTGCGGCATCCCGCTTAGTCTCCGATGACTTAAAAAAACGTTTTCCGTATGTTCCTGGAGCAATCTTAATCATCCTGGGACTTATGCGCCTGGTTTAAACCAGGTGTTTTTTTATTTCTTATTTCACTTAACAAATTAAGCGAATAATACTACAATAAGATATATCACATTGGATGCGATTGGGAGGTCATCATGGCGTATCAAATCTTAACAATTAATCCTGGATCAACATCAACTAAAATCGGTTTATACCAGGATACCAGCGAGGTGGTTACTCAGAATATTACCCATAGCGCTACAGACATTGCTCAATTTGCCACCATTACCGATCAGATTAAATTCCGCCTGGAAAGCATACATGACTTTTTAGCCTTTCAAAATGTTAGCCCTTATGACCTTGCCGCGGTCGTTGGCCGCGGCGGCTTGCTAAAGCCTATGGTAAGCGGTACATATCAGATTAATGACAGTATGCTGGCAGATTTAAACAATAACCGGTATGGTGCCCACGCCAGCAACCTTGGCGCCATTCTAGCTGATCATATTGCCAAACAAGGCCGCTGCTTAGGCTATATTGTCGACCCCGTAGTTGTCGATGAACTGGCGCCGATAGCCCGTGTTACCGGTCGACCTGAGATATCCCGCAAAAGTATTTTTCACGCTCTTAACCAAAAAGCCGCCGCCAAACGGTTTGCCAAAAGCATTAACAGACCGTATAACAGCCTCAATCTGATTGTAGCTCATCTCGGTGGCGGTATTTCTGTTGGTTGTCATACTTTCGGTGAAGTTCTCGATGTAAATAATGCGTTAGATGGCGACGGCCCCTTCTCGCCGGAACGAGCCGGAACGCTGCCTGCCGGCCAGCTTGCGGAGAAAATTATTGCTGAAAAGCTTGACTACACGGCTACCTCCAGGTTATTAGCCGGAAAAGGCGGTCTGGTAGCCCATCTGGGCACTAATGATGTACGTGAGGTTGAGCGCCGCGCTATAACCGGTGATAAACAGGCTGAACTTATCTATCAGGCGATGATCTATACAATCGCCAAAAGCATTGCCGCTGCAGCAGTACCAGTCTGTGGCAAGGTTGATCATATTATTCTTACAGGCGGTATCGCTTACTCAGAGCTGTTAACAGACAAACTTAAACAATACATCAGTTTTATTGCTCCAGTTACCGTATTGCCTGGTGAAAACGAATTGCAGGCCCTCGCTGAAGGAGCATACCGCGTACTTACCGGTGAAGAAG
>JAQSXM010000262.1 GCA_029256645.1 Sporomusa sp.
TGATTATTATAACCTGGCCGGTTCTGTGGTGGTTGCTGTTGATTATTATAACCTGGCCGGTTCTGTGGTGGTTGCTGCTGATTATTATAACCTGGCCGGTTCTGTGGCTGCTGTTGCTGATTATTGTAACCTGGCCGGTTCTGTGGTGGTTGCTGCTGATTGTTGTAACCTGGCCGGTTCTGTGGTGGTTGCTGCTGATTGTTGTAACCTGGCCGGTTCTGCGGCTCCGGAGCAGGAGTATGTAACTCTTTTACAGGCTGTGGTGTTTCACGTTGTTCGCTTCTAGCTATCTGCTGAACAGGGTTTGCAGCCCGTACAGTATTCGTTTGTTCAGGCACGCCTGTCTTCCGGGCAAAAGTTCTTTCAATTGCCACCTTTGCATCATCATCCACGCTGCTCATATGATTCTTGGCAGAAATACTATGACGTCCTAAAATATCTATAATAACTTTACTGGTAGTACTATATTCCTTGGCTAATTCATATACTCTGTATTTGGACATTGATCCACCCCCATTTTCTTTCTCTCCCACGGTAACATTTCGTTTACTCTTCGAGAGCTTTAACAACTAATTTAACAAAACCTTCATCGGTTATAACCACAGCGGCCCGTAATGCTTTTCCGATAGAATTGCCTAATTGGTCTTTTGACAAGGCACAATAGACGGCAATATTCCTGAATTCGGCCTGATATTGATATTCTTTTTTTGTACTGTTAGATGCATCTTTAGCAATAATAAGCAGTCTAGCTTTACCTGATTTGAGAGCACCCTGCACGGCAAAATCGCCAGATACTACTTTACCTGCTTTTTGAGCCAAGCCCAAAAGTGACATTAGCTTTTGCTCATTCATTCTATAATTCCAACCCTAAGAGCATTATAAACATCTTCAGCAATCTGCTGTTTAAGAGCTCTTTCCAGTCGTTTTTCCTTAAAAGCTTTGGTCAAACACTGCTCACTACGGCACATATATGCACCCCTGCCGGCTTTTTTCCCGGTTGGGTCAAGCACAACTTCCCCTTCTGGCGACCTAACAACTCTCAGCAATTCCTTTTTTGATTTCATTTCTTGACAGCCAACACACATTCTGAGAGGAATTTTTTTTGGTTTCACACCATTTCCTCCAACACAGGACTTGGAGAAAAAGCGGGTGATTGAGCAGCCTGTGATTCACTCTTGATATCAATCTTCCAGCCGGTAAGCTTAGCAGCAAGACGAGCATTCTGCCCTTCTTTGCCTATGGCCAACGACAGTTGATAGTCAGGAACGACTACCCGTGACATCTTTTCTGTTTCTTGAACTTCTACTGAAACTACCTTCGCGGGGCTTAATGCATTTGCTATATATTTAGCCGGATCGGCGTTCCATTTGACTATATCAATTTTTTCCCCTTTTAACTCGTTAACAATAGTCTGTACCCTCATCCCTTTATGTCCCACACATGATCCTACAGGATCAACTGTTTCATCACGAGAATAAACTGCAATTTTGGATCGCAGACCAGGTTCACGCGCTACTGATTTTATTTCAACAACACCATCATGGATTTCCGGGACTTCCAATTCAAACAAACGTTTCAAAAGCCCTGGATGGGTTCTAGACACCAGGATTTGCGGCCCTTTGGTTGTTTTTTTGACTTCAACAATATAGCTTTTCAGTCGATCACCATGTTTGTATGTCTCTTCTGGAATCTGTTCAGACGGTGCTAAAATGGCTTCAGCCTTACCCAGATCAATAAATACATTCTTTTGCTCGATACGCTGGACAATTCCTGTCACAATATCGCTTTCCCGATTGGAAAACTCTTCGTAGATCATTCCCCGTTCAGCTTCCCTAATTCTTTGGACTACTACCTGTTTAGCTGTTTGAGCTGCAATACGTCCAAAATTTTTCGGTGTAACTTCAAGCTCAACCACATCATCAATCTCATAACGTGGATCAATTGCCTTAGCTTCATTAAGCGACAATTCAAGACGTGTATCAGTGACCTCTTGTATAACATTTTTTCGTGCATATACATGTATTTCACCGGTAGTCCGGTCTAATGATACCCGTACGTTTTGAGCTGAGCCAAAATTACGTTTATATGCCGAAATTAAAGCAGCCTCGATTGCATCAAACAGTACCTCAGGTGCAATCCCCTTTTCTTTTCCTAGCTGTTCAAATGCTTGCATAAATTCTGCATTCATTAATTATATACCCCCTATTCAATTTTCAGTGCCTAAAACTCAATGTGAAGTCTGATTTGGGCAGCTTTTGCTCGTGGAATGTTCACAGCCTGACCATCAACCTCAACATGAATATCGCCATCAACCAAACCAATTAGTTTTCCTATTAATATCTTTTGACCATTGATTGGCTCATATGTCTTTATTTCCACTTTATCGCCAGCATGCCGAATAAAATCGCGTTCTTTTTTTAGCGGACGATCAAGACCAGGCGAAGAAACTTCGAGATAATAATGATCTTTTATTAAATCTGTTTCGTCTAATTTAGTTTCAATACGTTCACTTACCCATTGGCAGTCATCAATTTCAATACCAGACTCTTTGTTTAAAAATATCCTAAGATACCAGTCGCGTTCTTTAACGTATTCGACATCAACCAATTCAAGATCACTTTCTGCTATAATATCAGAAACAAGTTTTTCAACAACTGCTTCTATTTTTTCTGTTAACATGTCTTGTCAACACCTCCGATTAACGGCTTGAATAGCCATAACTGTCTCTTACTTTGTATTGTTACCTGATATCTTACCCCTCATACCTGATTATGGTAAGAACTATTAGCTCCTAAAATAAGATGAAAGAGTGGGTGCTCGGTACCCACTCTTGAAGAAGTCAAATACTTTTATACTGCAATTATTATACCATTAAAATGGTAATCTTACAACCAGCTTTAGTCAAATTATTGAAGTCAGGCAAAAAGCATAATTTGATCTGAATCATCCAGCCCAACCAGGCAACCGTGTGTCTTTAAAATATCAATAACTGTTTTAGAAACACGACTCCGCGAGCGTACATCTTCAATAGACGAAAAATGTCTGATTTCACGAGCTGCTACAATATTATGTGCAGCTGATACACCTACTCCCTGTAGAGAACCAAGCGGCGGCAACAGACCATTATCAACAATCTGGAATTTTGTAGCGTCTGATTTATATAAATCTACATGGTGGAATATAAATCCGCGCAAGTACATTTCGTGGGCCATTTCCAGGATTGTCTGGATACTTTTCTCTTTTACTGTAAGTGTATTCCCTTTTTCCTCCAGACTCACCAGTTCAGACTTAAGTACCTTCTCGCCCTTAACAATCAGGTCGGCATCAAAATCTGTAGCTCTAACAGTAAAATAAGCGGCATAAAAGGCTAGCGGATGATGTACCTTACAATAGGCTATGCGAAAAGCCATCATAACATAGGCTACCGCATGGGCTTTAGGGAACATGTATTTTATCTTCTGACAGGATTCAACATACCACTCAGGCACATTCTTAGCCTGTAGCTTCTCAACATCATCAGGTTTCACCCCTTTGCCTTTCCGCACACTTTCCATAACTTTGAAGGCCACCTGCGGATCAACACCCTTATGTATAAGGTAAACCATAATGTCATCCCGGGCAGAAATAGCTTCCGACAGTTTAGCTGTGCCATTTCTAATAAGGTCCTGTGCATTATTCAGCCAAACGTCAGTACCGTGAGAAAAACCACTTATCCGTACCAATTCACTAAATGTCTTGGGTTTCGTGTCCTCAAGCATTTGCCGTACAAACTTAGTACCAAATTCAGGTATACCAAAGGTGGCAACCGTGCTATTAAGGGCATCAGGAGTAAGCTTTAGCGCATGGGTTGATGAAAACAAGCTCATAGTTATCCTATCATCAAAGGGAATAGTTTTTGCATCAATCCCGGTTAAGTCTTCAAGCATCTTAATTACGGTCGGATCGTCATGGCCCAGAATGTCAAGCTTAACCAAACGACTGCTAATTGAATGATAATCGAAATGAGTCGTGATTGTTGTAGAATTTTTGTCATCTGCCGGATATTGGATAGGCGTAAAATGATGCACATCCATATCGCGCGGAATAACCATGATACCGCCGGGATGTTGCCCAGTAGTTCTTTTTACGCCGGTACACCCACCAAGAAGCCTGTTGATATGAGCATTACGTGAGGCAGAGCCTTTTTCACTTAAGTAGTTCTTAACAAATCCGTAGGCAGTTTTTTCAGCAATTGTCGCAATTGTTCCTGCTCTAAATACATTATCCCGGCCAAAGAGCTCCTCGGTATATTTATGAGCTACAGGCTGATAATCACCGGAAAAGTTAAGATCAATATCAGGAACCTTGTCACCATGGAACCCCATAAACACCGCAAACGGAATGTCATGCCCGTTTTTCTCCATTCGTGTCTGGCATTTAGGGCACTCTTTATCAGGCAAATCAAAGCCGCCTCCATAACTACCGTCAGTGATAAACTCACTGTATTTACAGGCAGGACACCGCCAGTGCGGTGGCAGTGGATTAACTTCAGTTATCCCTGTCATTGTGGCGACAAACGAGGAGCCGACCGACCCCCTTGATCCTACCAGATAGCCATCGTCCATCGATTTTTTAACAAGTTTATGGGCAATAAGATATAATACGGCAAACCCGTTATTGATGATAGAATTCAGCTCATATTTAAGACGGTCTGACACTAGCTCAGGCAATGGCGTTCCATACAGCAATTCTGCCTTTTTGTAAGACATATCCTTTACTTCTTCTTCTGCGCCGGGAATTTGCGGCGAATATAATTCTTCCGGTATAGGTTTAATATTCTCAATCAGATCATTGATATAACGTGGGGTTTCTATTACCACCTCATAGGCTTTGTCAGCCCCGAGATAACTAAACTCAGATAACATCTCATCAGTTGTCCGGAAAAAAAGCGGCGGCTGTTGATCCGCATCATCGTATCCTTGTCCAGCCATAAGGATACGGCGGTATATTTCGTCTTCCGGGTTTAAAAAGTGCACATCACAAGTGGCAACAACCGGCTTGCCTAATTTTTTCCCAATATCGCAAACCCTTATATTAATATCGCGCAGGCCTTGTTCATCCGCCACTTTTCCTTTACGCAACAAAAATTGATTGTTACTGGTTGGCTGAATCTCAAGATAGTCGTAATACTTGGCAATATTTATTAATTCTTCTTCATTGCTCCCATTTATCATCGCATGGATTAACTCGCCGGCTTCGCAGGCTGAACCTAATATCAGTCCTTCACGATATCCATCAAGTATTTTACGGGGTATGCGTGGTTTACGATGCAAGTACCGAAGATGAGAGATTGATACCAGACGATATAGATTACGCAACCCAATGTTATTTTGGGCTAAAATTATGATATGACGGGATTGGTTGATATCCTCATCAAAAAGATAGCCCTCCATACCATAAATCA
>JAQSXM010000263.1 GCA_029256645.1 Sporomusa sp.
CCGCCTCGTGCAAACACAGCGATCGCAAACAGCTGATAGTCCGGGGACTGCGACATTCCCCGGACTATCGGCTTACTCCGGTTTAGCTGTTTCCGATCTAGTTGGAAAACTGCTTGGTAACCAGATCGTTTACGGCTAGCTGTCCTTCTTTCAGAAAACCGTCTTTGACAAGATCGTCAATCCAGGGTTGAACCAGTCTGTCCGGAATGCCTTTACCGGTATAATAATAGTGAACCGCGTTGACCGGCTGCCCGATATAATCCCCGGTCAGTTTAATAGCTTCCGCTTCATTTGCCGGATCGACACTCCATGCGTTAGCTTTTCGAATCGCACGGACAAAGCGCCCTACAGCCTCCGGGTTTTCCTCAATGAATTTTTCAGTAAAGTAATAAGCTCCGGTTCCCGCCGCTTCCCCAAGGCCGGTGTCCACCGTGTCAAATACTTGCGGCAGCTTGGAATCCGCCGCAAGCTTGTAGAAGGGAGGGTGAACCCCGACAATGTCCAGATTGCCCTGCCGGGCAGCCTGCAGCGCCGCCGTATCGCTATCAAAAGACACGAATTGGATGTGCTCCCGGCCATAGCCTAGATGATCAAAAGCGTTGTCGGCGATAAAAGTCGTGCAAACGGGCTTCGTACCGTTAATCGTCACCTTCTTGTTCTGGCTTTTTCTCAGTTCAACCAATTCCGCCAGGGTGTTGACACCCAGTTCCGGACTCAGATAATAGCGCATATGCCGGTATTTCGGATCCACGTCCGGGGTGGGGTCAACGCCGTTTAAAGTGACCCCTTTAATTTTGGCTCCAGCGGCGATATACGTAGCCAGCGCATTGATGTGGGCCGTTGCAACGTCATTTGTTCCATTTAATACTGAAGGCAATATCTGAGGGGTTTTCAATTCGCCCGTGTATTCAACATTCAATCCTTCTTCGGCGAAAAAGCCTTTTTTCTCGGCAATGACCCAGGGCGTGGAACCGCAGTTTTTCTTGGTGTCCGACTTAATCGTCAGGACCTTTTTCCCGGAGGCGGTCGGGTCATAGGCGCCGTTCTTTAGGTCCTTAAAGCCAGCTGCTCCCTGTATTTCAGATCCCGTTGAAATCCCCTTCTTCGTTTGTCCATGAAAGCTGCCAATCCCGATCGCCACTGCCAGAACTGCTGCCACAGCCCCGATAATAATAAATTTCTTCTTTTGACCTCTGTCAGCCATTTTTTTGCCTCCTTATTTTTGCTTATATTTATTTCAATCCGGTTCATCCGGACTTGTTTTCCAGACAGCTTAGCTCAGTTGCGAAGCCTCTTTCCAGACCAGGAAGCGTTTTTTCAGCCGGGCAAAAGTAACGTTTACCCCAATTGCCAGTACGGTAATATAGAGAACGATACCGTACATTAGGGCCAGCTCATACCTGTGCGTGGAGCTGATATAATACCAGCCAAGACCGGTGCTGGCGCCAATAACCTCCGATGCGATGATCATAAAGAAAGCAATTTGCGCCGCTATCTCAATCCCGATAAAGATATTGGGCAAAGCGTGGGGAAAGATTACTTTGGGTAACAATTCCCAACGGGTTGCCCCCATGGAGCGGGCCACCTTCAGCAGATTGCGGTCGATATTGCGCGCCCCGGTCATCGTATTGAAAAGAACCGGCCACAAGGTGGACCAAAATATGACCACTACTTTCTCGGCAGTACCGATGCCGAAAAAGATCATGAAGATGGGAATAATCGCAAAAGGATTTAATTTTTCACATGTGCGCAGAAAAGGCAGCAGGGCCTTTTCCGCCGATGTGAAAAAAGTTCCCATTAAAAACCCAAGGGGCACGCCTATCAGCACAGAAAGACTAAACCCCATGACGACCCGTTCCAAACTGATCCATGTCTGTTGCCACAACATGCCGGAAGCCGCCGATTTAAACAGGGCCACTATGGCGTCGGAGGCTGGGGAAATAACCCCCGCGGGGATTAGACGGGGTCCAATCTCCCAAAAAATGAAGAACAAAATAATCGAACTGCTGTCAAAGGCAAGCTTTTTCAGGTTAGGCAGCAAAAATCTCATTTAGCAAATAACCTCCTCTGTATGATTTTATACTCGCTGTCGCTCCGCTTTTCAGGTGGCAACGCAATCCTTTTCCTCTTCTTCCGGAAGCTCCCGCTCCTGCCAATACAGCACGATGCTCTCCAAAGTTTCAAGTGCATAATTCAAAACAAAACCTACGCCTGCGACCAGGATGGCGCCCAGATAGATCCGTTCCACAAAGCCCATGCTTTCCGCATTGTGAATCATCCAGCCCAACCCGGAATCCGCCCCCATGCTCTCAGCGCCGATCAGCATAAAGAAACTCATCGTCAAGCCCGTCCGAATGCCTGAAATAATGGTCGGCATTGCGCCGGGCAGCACGACTTTGTAAAACAATTCCAGCTTATTGGCATTCATCGCTCTACCGGCCCGGATAAGCAGGGTATCTACATTTTGGATACCCACTATTGTCGTAAAAAGGATCGGCCAAAAAGAAGACCAGAAAATAACGGTATAAATACCACCCTCGCCAACCCCCACAATGATGACAAAAATCGGGAATAAGATAAATGGCGGGATACTGGAGAGAAAAATCGTTAATGGCCTGAGGAATCTGGCCAGCCACGGCAATCCCCCGGCCAAAATAAATCCCAGCGGCAGTGCCAGCAGTGTAGCAAGGAAAAAGCCTGTAAAGACCCTCTTGAGGCTAATCGAAATGTAAATCAGGACATTGGCTAATCCTAAATCGAATGCTGTCTGGATAACCCGGGACAGCGGGGGGAGAAATACATCGCTGGTCCAGCCTAACCGCGGCGCTATTTCCCACAAAATCAACACTAAAAAATATAAATAAAACCCTAAGAGCTTGTTATGAATCGTTGTTATAATCTCTTTCATGAGTTCCTCCCTTAATAATCAAACGATTTTATTCGATTATCTCGCTCAATCGCAGTATTTCAAAGAAACCAAATAGAGCCTTACTCTCCGGATAGATTGACTATGCTGATCGTGATATGTTTTTAGGTATATTCCCGAACAGCAGCCTGCCGATTTTTTGAGCTATCGCATCACTCCTTCGAAAAAATCAATTACATAGGTTAACAGCGCTCCCAGCACCGCGGTGGTTACCACTGCCGCAAACAGCCTGGGGATAAGATTATTCATCTACGTCATTTAATAACTGCTCACAATACTTTTTTCCCCTGATTCTTAGCTCTCTTGTTTTTCCTCCCCCTTGCGCCTCCTCCTACTGAAAAATAAAAGGCAGAAAGAAAGTTCTTTCTGCCTTTAGTTCTTAAACTAATCAGCCAAATTCAGCCTGATTTTATGAATTATTCACCATTCACACACCGGCAATACCGGTAACAGGTTCCAGCCGCAGCCTCATCAGGGATAAAACAAAGACTGTATCCCCGTAAAGGAACACAGCCTCTAGTTTAGTACCAGTCAGCAACTTGGCGCTCTGTATGTTGATATTATATTAAACCTTCGCTGCGTAGTTGTCAATATCATCCATTACATTTATTTTCATTATTTTACTGGTAAAGTAATCCTCGTACGCGACTCACGGGGACGGTTCGAAACCACTGAAAAAGTCAAATTACAGGGAAAAATTACCCTTTTATGGTATAAACATGGTTCAGAAAATTACATGCCTGCCTAACCGGCCAGTGCCACTGCCGATATCTAAGATCGAATCGCCAGGTTTTACTTCCAGTTTCTGAATCAATATAGATCCGTTATGAATTGGGTATTGCTTACCTCATCATAGGTACTTGCCAAATTCTCATTATCCAGTGTCAGATGAACGGCCATAATAAACACTCCTTAAATTCGACTGAAGTTGGTATAATTTAAATGTATAATACCATTGCTTTATCTCCTGGCTCAGAGAAATCAAATTTTCGATATAGTGGTTCTCCCGTTTTTGTTGCATTGAGATACAACCTATTTATTTGCCTTTCTCTGGCCTTTTCGATTATAAAATTCATTAATCCTTTACCATAGCCTTTATTCCTATATTCAGGATAAGTAAAGAAATTTAATACATGACCTTGTGTTCGTTTTATTGATTGAAGCAATGGGGGCAGTTTATAAATAAGCAAACCTGCACAACAAATAGGCTTTTTATCAATAAAACCAATAAAGCCAATATATTGATTCGTTGAAATAAGATCAGAAAAATACTCTTTTGTAATGCGCCTTACTTCTTCAATTAGCTGGGGTTCAATACCTGGATTAATATCGAGGATAAAATCTATTCTAAGTTTTACTATTAAATCCAAATCGTCTATGATTGTTTCTCTATACTTAATTAAACTCACTTCTTCTTTTCTCCTATTTTTCTTCATCTTTCGAAGCCTCGTCTCCTTTCATTAAATGAATGCACGCTTGCATATTTCGCACAATATATTCTTTATGTCGTGACAACCCTAACCTATCCGTCTTTTCATAAACACTTTCAATAATTTCCGGCTTATCAATTCCGCCTACACCTAAAATATAATCTGTTTCTTCCTGACCAAAGCGTTCTGATAATATAGTTCCCACACTAATAAAATCTGTGTTGTGAGGACATACAGCCTGACAAAGTAAACAGCCTACCAAACAGTTATTTTTTGCATACTTAATAGAAGGAGGCCATTCCTCAGGTCTTTCGTTTTGATAAGCGAGACACCGATCGACATGTAACTGAAATCGATCGTCGCCAATAGCATGGGTTGGGCAGTTCTGCTTACACAAATTGCATTTTTCACAGTTTTCAAGATTTGTCTTTTCCGTATGTAAGCCTGGAGAAAATTCACGGGTAAATTCTGCATCTGTGACAAATCCTACAATTCTTATGTAGCTTCCAAACCCTTCAACATATATAAGGTTATTACGTCCATACTTTCCCAAGCCAAGCCTTGCCGCCAAATTTTTATACGGTCCTGATAATCTTTCAATTCTATATCCATATTTCAACAGATAATCTGATAGACTTTTCTCAAGCAGCATTTCATATCGCCAACTATGTCCATCGTCTCCGTAACATGGCGGCAGCAAAGCAGTAACTTCCAGGCCATTAAAATCAAATAAAATCTGACGGCTTTTTCCGCTTACTGAATATGCGACAAGAATAACGGTATGCATTTTGTCGTTTCTTATATGATTATTAGACATCCATTCGCTAAATTTTTTGTTCTGCAAATCATTCAATTGACCTGTTCGCGACAATGTTTGAAATTCGTCTAATGAGTCGCTTAAACATTTAATATTTCCCCAGGCTATTTTATAATTATTTACCAAAGCCCAACTATATAGATCAATCACATTTACACCTCACCAACATAGCTATACGTATATTTGTGAAATACTACTTGCCCGTCTTTGCTATATTTTTCAAACAGCGCCGTCAAACCAACAATAAATGCTTGAA
>JAQSXM010000264.1 GCA_029256645.1 Sporomusa sp.
CGATATACCAGCGCTGTCTATCTTTGAATAGAAAAATGAATTATAGGTAAAAGAGAGGCCGGCTTTAGTTAATAATTCCAAAGGAGTGAAGGCGATGATGGGCAACATAGAAAACACAACAAATCGACTTATTGTTGCACTTGATGTTCCTACGAGAGAAAGGGCAATCGGTGTGGTAGATTCGCTGGGAGATCTTGTGCAATATTACAAGGTTGGGATGGAAGCATTCTATGGAATGGGACACGCTGTGCTGGCGCAGATCGCCGGTCGAGGCAAGAAAACTTTTCTTGATCTTAAGCTGCACGATATCCCCACGACTGTGACCAGAACAGTAACTACGCTTTGTCAATTTTCCCCGGCATTTCTAACATTACATGCGGCTGGCGGGTCAAAGATGCTTAAGGCAGCGATTGGGGCAGCAAATGAATGGGCCGGAAAAACGAATCAACCACGTCCTAAACTTCTGGCTATCACAGTTTTAACAAGTATTGGAGAAAGTGATTGGGTTGAGATCGGCTACCAGAGTCCAATACGTGAGTCGGTACTGCGTATGTCGGTTATGTGTAAGGAAGAAGGTCTGGACGGTGTCGTTGCCTCGCCTCGGGAGGCTGGAGCAATTCGTGCATTGTGCGGATCGGACTTCTTAATCGTTACGCCAGGCATACGTCTTCTTCCGGAGGAGCGGGGTGATCAAATGAGAACTGCCACGCCAGCTCAGGCTCTAAAAGTCGGCGCTGACTATTTGGTTGTGGGCAGGCCAATATTATCAGCTGATAATCCCCGTGAAGTAGCAGTAAATATCATAAATAATATGAAGCCCTAAGATCGATAGAAGATAACAGTGCTTAATTTAGATCGCGGTATAAGGTGGTGACACTGTGGGCGGAGAAAAGAACGTAAAATCAACAGAGTCAGTATTGCTGAAAAACGGTCGGGTAATTGATCCCGCTCAGGGCATTGATGGTACTGCAGATGTTTTAATTTCCGAGGGTAGAATAGCTGCTATAGCCCCAAATTTGTGTTTTGAAGAAGCGCGTGTGCTTGATTGCAGTGGTAAGTGGGTCGTGCCAGGACTGATTGATGTTCACTGCCACTTACGCGAACCGGGTTCGGAGCACAAAGAAACTATTGAAACTGGTACGAAAGCCGCAGCTCATGGTGGTTTCACGACAATCGTAGCAATGGCCAATCTCAATCCCACTCCGGATAAGCTTAGTGTTTATAACAAAATACAGAAACTAATAGCAGAAAAGGCAGTCGTGCGTGTCATTCAAGCGGCCAGCGTTACGAAGGATTTAAGAGGTCGTGATCTTTGTGATATGGCCACTTTGGCGGCAGCCGGAGTTAGGCTGTTTTCAGACGACGGGCGGTATATTGACCGTGCTTCGGTATTATATCAGGCTTTGCAATTAGCCAAAAAGCTAGATGTGGTGATATTTCTGCATGAAGAAGATGCAACCTTAAAGTCTTATTGGCCGACTGCATATGAGCCGGTTAATGAAGTTGCCGCCATCGCGCGCGATCTCGAGATTTTGCGGGTTACCGGAGGAAAGGTGCATTTTCAGCATTTGAGTACAGCAAACAGCGTAGAATTAATTCGCCGGGCGAAAAAAGAGGGACTTAATGTAACAGCAGAAGTGTGCCCGCATCATTTAACCCTTTCCTTGAATGATGTTGCCACCCAAGGTACAAATGCTAAAATGGCCCCGCCGCTGCGGGCACACGAAGATATTGCAGAGTTAATTCACGGTTTGAACGATGGGACGGTAGATATGATTGCTACCGATCACGCACCACATGCCATCGACGACAAGAATGTTACCTTTGATTTGGCAGCTAGTGGAATTGTTGGATTTGAAACAGCGCTGCCTATTTTACTTACTAAACTTGTACATGAGTAAGGATTATCACCTTCGTGGCTAATTAAGTGCATGAGCAGTAATCCTGCACAAATCTTTGGACTTCCCGGCGGGACGTTAGAAACGGGATCACCAGCAGATGTCTGTGTTATTGATCCGCTTCTGGAATGGACAATAGATAAAAACGCCTTTTTATCTATGAGTCGCAACACACCATACCACGGTACGAAGGTAAAAGGGTGTGCCTGCCTTACTTTAGTTAACGGAAATGTAATCTTTGATGGTAGGAGGAGCTTCTAAAGGTAACATTTTGTTAAATAAGATTATTATTATGAAACGGGGAGAAGAAAGAATGGAATTGCAAAGTAAACAAAATCTGTTTTCGGGTGAAGATGAAGCTACCTGGAAACGCCGCTGGAAGATGATGTACGCCGCGATAGCAGGGTATGCCATGGATGGATTGGATATGCTAATCCTTTCATTCGTTATGACTGCCATTATAAAGGAATTCGGGCTATCTTTTGCTGACGCGGGATTAATCGCAACGTATACTTTGATAGGTGCAGTCATCGGTGGTTATGTTTTTGGCATTATGGCCGATTATGTGGGTCGAGTAGAGGTGTTCGCATTAACAATTATTATCTTTTCAATTTTTACAGGACTGTGCGCGGTAGCGAGTTCACTTACTGAGCTGAATATCTACCGCTTTCTATCAGGTTTAGGTCTTGGCGGAGAATTCGTTATTGGGATGACCCTAGTTGCTGAAACTTGGCCTGCTTCGAAAAGGTCGCGCGCTTCTGCCGGTGTATCTATTGGCAGGCAGTTAGGGGCGGTGCTGGCCTCCGTTCTCTCGGCTCTGATAGTACCGCATTATGGTTGGAGAGGGCTTTTTGCCATCGGAGTCTTACCGGCTTTATTTGCTGCTTGGTCGCGGCGTGGCATTCCTGAGCCTGATATTTGGGTTAACCGCAAGATAATGAAAGAAGCGATCAGTAAAAAATTAGCTAACGGGGAAGAACTTTCGGAGACCGAAAAAGAATTTTGGAACAAAGCTAATAAGTTCCCACTCATGCACCTTTTTTCCAGCCCGAGAAAATCCCTCACTACTTTCGGACTCACGGTAATGACTAGTGTGCAAAACTTCGGGTATTATGGAATTATGATTTGGCTTCCAACTATTTTAATGCAACAGCACAACCTCACGCTCAATAAGACAACAACATGGATGGTTGTTACTGTAATCGGAATGGTTATAGGTATTTACCTTTTCGGTCAATTTGCTGACCGGGTGGGGAGACGACCAGCGTATATAACATTTTATATTTGCTCAGCTGCCGCTGTCTGGCTGTATTCTATTCTAAATGATCCGATATTTCTACTCATCGGCGGCGCGATCCTCGGCTTCTTCTGTAATGGAATGATGGCCGGTTACGGTGCACTGTTATCAGAGCACTATACTACAGATGCCCGGTCCACAGCGCAAAATTTTATCTTTAATTCAGGACGGGCAGTTGGTGGTTTTGCCCCAGTTATTATCGGGATGCTGGCGGCCAAGTATACACTTAATGGTGCTCTTGTAGTACTCGCATTTGTGTATCTGGTAGCTGCGGTGAATGTGTTTTTCCTTGTTCCGGAGACAAAGGATGTTAAGCTGGATTAGAAAAAATGGTTTAATCCTTGCGACAAATCACCAACTTGCTCAACAAGAATCGTTGTAAATAAATAAAATAAGAGGTCTCAATCTTGCCGGTCAAGGCAAGGTTGAGACCTCTTATTTTATTGGCTATTATTCTTCCAGCGGGATTTGCGACGTTAATTGGTGTAACCCAAGATCCGTTAAATGAGGTTTTTTAAGTGTGGATTTAATTCAGGTAGTGAGGCAGAGGTGCCTCGGGTACATTTTATTTATTTTTACTTTTCTTTGAATTTTTGTCTTGTTTGACAAAACCCGATGCCTTGCCGGCTCCTTGGGTATCTTTGCCGGTTGTTTCGCCAGAATTTTTCATGAAGTTCACCTCCTCTGACTATTGTTTCCAGATAGCTTCAAAATAATATAAAATATAACTGCTGAAATAATTGCAGCTGTGATGAAAAGCATTGTCATAGTTTTGTCACAACTTAATCTTATAATGTTTTATCAAGTGATACTCTCCGCAATTTTAAGTTGGGGGGTAGTTGCTGATCAAGTTATATGTATCTTGATAACGGAATCAAGGGAGGCAGATACTGTGAATAAATGGTTACACCGATTTACAATTTTAGTTATTGGATTATCTATTGGGGTTCTGCCGATGATGAACTATGTCAAGGCCTCGCCAATACCAAATTTAGTACCCCCTGTTGTTAAAAATACAGCGCCATCGGAAGACCGAAACACCTTTGTTGTACAAGCAGTAAAAAATGTTGGCCCGGCAGTTGTCGGAATCACTAATAAAGCCTATATGCGGGATAATTTTGACCAAAAAGTGCTTGTGGAAAAAGGAGTAGGCTCTGGTGTGATTTTCGATTCAAATGGCTACATTGCAACAAACTACCATGTCGTTGAAGGGGCTCAGGACATTACTGTTTCCCTGCCTGATGGCCGGACGATAAGTGGCAAGGTCGTTGGTGTGGACTCGGCAACTGATTTAGCGGTAGTCAAGGTGGATGCTAGCGGTCTGCCGGCGGTGGTGTTTGGTGACTCCGACTCAACAATGGTTGGTGAACCGGCTATTGCAATTGGTAATCCACTAGGTTTGGAGTTTCGCGGCAGTGTGACTGTCGGGGTAATTAGTGCATTAAACCGGACAATTGAAGTGGGTGATCGCAGATTTAAGCTCATACAGACAGACGCTGCTATTAACCCTGGTAACTCCGGTGGGGCATTGGTTAATGCCGACGGCCAGGTAATCGGCATTAATAGTGCAAAGATTTCAGCAGCCGGCGTCGAGGGTATGGGTTTTTCCATTCCGATTAACTCTGCGCGTCCTATTTTGCAGTCGCTTGTTGAGAATGGCAAAGTTGCCCGGGCTTATCTTGGCATTGGGATACTTGACCGGGATTCAGCTCTGCGCAGCGGCTATAATTTGCAAATTGACCATGGAGTATATGTAACTCGTGTGGAGAAGAATGGACCGGCATATCAGGCTGATATGCAAGAAGGTGACATTATTGTAAAAGTAAGCGGAGCAGATATTAATAGTGTAGCCGATTTGCGGACCGCTTTAGATAATATACCGGTAGGCAGTAAAGTGGATGTAGTAATTATCCGGAATGGCAAAACCCTGTCCGTTAGCCCGGTGGTAAAGGAAATGGAAAACTAAAAAAAGGTTTTCCTGTAGTTGAGAATTAAGGTAGTGAAAAAAACTGCTCTTGCCGCTAGGCGATGATCCTGATACTGGTTCAGGGTCATCTTTTTTTTCGTCCACATTGTAGTGCCTGGATGGAGGTGATAATTTGCCTGCCTTAAGAAGCTTAAACGGTTACAGAACTAATTGTAAATTATCTTGATAAAATTCATATTTTAATTGTGAGGTTAGCTAATAAAGGTTATAATATACTCATACAGCTATTGTGATTATATTGTTTT
>JAQSXM010000265.1 GCA_029256645.1 Sporomusa sp.
GGCCGGTCTGCTCTTAAGCGTGCCGGAACAGTTGTCGGATCCACCGGATATTGATAAATCAACTGTGTGTGGCTAAGAATTTCTCCTACAGGTTTAATCATATACTGCGAGTCATTGGCAGGATTATTCTCAGGGTTATCATAGGATGTGGCATAAGCAATATTATCGACTTTTCGTTGTTTGATGGTTGCCACCAAATCACCAACCAGCCTGTCGTTTGTATAATAGTCCAGCCTAAAATGTATGATCTGACCACGGGCCACAGAAAACACTGATTTTCCAAAAATCTCAGCCATGACCTGATCTGCAGAGGTATAATCTTTATGTTTGCTTTGTACAACATTAACCGAATGCCCAATCAATCTGCAGCCCTGGCTTAAAACGGCTTCTTTTGTAGCGTCTGTTATGGCACCCCAAGGTTGTTTTACCAGATTCGTTTCCACACCAAACTGTTCTTGCAGGTTCTTACGGTCCCGCATAATCGTACTACGGGTTTCATCCGCTGTTTCTCCATCTTTTGGCCTTATTGCAATCCCGATTTCGTGGCCATTGGCTATAATCTGCCGCAGTGTTCCGGGATACTTTTTCACTTCTGGTTCTGCCACAAAGAAGGTCGCTTTAATGCCAAGCTCCTTCAATCTTCCGAGTACGTCGGTTACTACTGCTTCGTTGGCTAATCCTCCAAACGTATAGGCGAGCGCCGGTTCAGTGGTAAAAATAGTCTTAATTTCTTGTGCCTGGTCAGCCACAGTTGCTGCCGCATAAGCAGTACGGATAGAAAACAGGTTCACAACCTGTTCTCGTACGAGGGCAGTAATTTTTGCCAGCAAAGAAGCGGTGTCATCCCCGTTATTATTATGCTGAAGGGTAGTATTTATTGGTTTAAATTCTTCCACATAGGTGGTAATATAATTTCCTTTATTCAGTGCAATTAATAGTTTTTCTAGCGTATCAATAAGCGCTTTTCCGCTTAGATCGGCTTGCTCAGGGAGTGCTTTCAAGCCCGGCTGTTTATCCACTGCCGGGCTTAATGCCGTTTTTCCCGGCTCACTGATAATCGACTCGACATTGTCTTGCAATTTAATGGAAACAATACTCCCTGGTCTAAGCTTGCCGACAAAAGCCTCTGCGGCAGCAAGAGAGTTTACTTGTTTTACATTCAGAAAAATATCACTGCTTACAACACTCTTAAACCCTGAGGCTTTCGCCACTTGCAGCAACTGATCGGTATATTTTGTATCATTGCATTTTAGAAGCTCTGTTCCTTGACCGGTGGTTACTTTAATGATCGTCTGGGACTGGCTAAAATCCCTAACCAACTGTTCGGCAGGCAGATTCTCCATCTTACCCAAACCGGCAAGGGTATAGTTTCCGATTCTTTGTCCTGCTGTTTTGATATTGACAACAGTTTGCGGATCTTCGGCAGTCTGCATCCCATCCACAAAAAATGTTGCCTTTACCTGATATTTTTTCAATAGATCTAAAATCTGTTGCATAGTAGTGCGGTCTGTTAGCCCGTCAAAAGTGAGGGCAATCTGCCGATGATTACTATTGCTCCGGGTAATGACAGTTGCCTTCTCCGGGCTTTTTTTCAGTTGCTCCAAGGCCTGGGTAATTTCGGCGTCAGCCGGATAGGGACTTGCCACATCGGTAATATTACGGTATTTCCCCCCGGTTTGCGTTGCAGCAAAGTCTTTGAGGAAAAATCCTCCCAGCAGACAAAGCCCTAGCAGAACCAGTGCTGCTACAATTTTCTTATTGATCACGTATATCACCCCTTATGCTTAAAGACTCCAGTAGCAGTAACCCTTTTCTTCTATGGTTTTCTGTTCAAATATACTTTTGATATCAATAACAACATGTTGTGCTTGTAGTTCCTGTTGTTTGAACATGCCGGCCAAATCTTCCGGCCGCAAATCCTTAAACTGCTGATGTGCTACTAAAAACACCAGGCAATCGGCATTCCGGACATTTTTCAAATCTACAAGCTCTATATCAAGTTCTTTATTGAATTCTGCCTGATCAACATATGGATCTACCACCTTGACCTTAATTCCATATGCCGAAAGGTATTTACAGACATCCACAGCTTTCGAATTGCGCATATCCGGGCAGTTTTCTTTGAAGGTTACCCCCATAATATAAATGTTGGATTTCTTAACATCCTTATCAGCCTGAATCATTTTCTTAATCACGTTGTCAGTAACAAAAACACCCATATTGTCATTGATTTTTCTGCCGGCAGCAATAATCTGCGAGTGATACCCCAGCATCTCAGCCTGATAAATAAAGTAATAGGGATCGACACCGATACAATGCCCGCCTACCAGACCCGGATAAAACCCTAAAGCATTCCATTTGGTATTCATCGCATCGATAACATCTTTTGTGTTGATTCTCATGCGGTCAAAGGCCATTGCCAGTTCATTCATAAAAGCAATATTAATATCTCTTTGGGCATTCTCAGCCAGCTTGGCCGCTTCCGCTACTTTAATGCTGGGTGCTTTATAGACACCTGCATGAATAATCAACTCATAGACAGCCGCAATGGCTGCCACAGTCTCTTCATCCATACCGGCAACGACTTTACGGATGTTTTCAAGCCTATGCACTTTATCTCCCGGATTAATTCTTTCCGGCGAATAACCCACTTTAAAATCTTTCCCACATACCAAACCTGATTTTTTCTCTAAAATCGGTATGCAAACATCTTCGGTAACACCTGGATATACAGTAGACTCAAAAATAACAATACTGCCTTGCGATAGATTTTGGCCGATCAATTTACTGGCATTGATAACAGGTGCCAGATTCGGTGTTTTATCCCCATTGACCGGTGTTGGCACAGCAACAATAATCACTTTGGCTTCTTTTAGCCTTGCAGGATCGGTGGTAAACTCCAATGCTGTGCTTTTAATTTTTTCATCACCAATCTCATTGGTAGGATCGATTCCCTGTTGGTAAACGTTAATTTTTTCTTCATTAATATCAAAGCCCAGCGTTTTAACCTTCTCAGCAAACGCAACTGCCATCGGTAAGCCAACATAGCCAAGCCCGACAACGGCCAAATAGTCTTTTTTCGTCCGGATTCTCTCTACTAATTCCATCTGCAACACTTCACCTGCTTAACTAGTTAAAAATAATGAGTTATGTGGCTCCACAATGTTTCGCCTTTTGCCCCCGATATTTTGTCTGTCAGGTCGTAATACTCAATACCGCCGACATAGTTTTCGGCAAAGGTGTAGTTCATGCCTAAACCATGGCCCTTAAAGCCTTGCATTGAACTGCCTCTGCCATTCATCCCATGAGCAATATACGTCCCCCGCGGCTGATCATAATATTTGGCAAATAGCCCATAGGTACCTGGCCTCCAGGTTTTTAAATCACCGTAGTTAAAGCTAAATACATAGCCGGTACCGCCCTCTTGGTTATCTTTCAGGCTGGAATCCAAAACCATGGCCCCTATGCCAAAATTACTGAAATTGTAGTTTCCGCTTAGAGTTCGGATTGTTTTTTGCCTGCGACTACCGTCATCTGTCTGATAGTAATAAACACCGGCTTCCAGATTGTAATCAAAATCATTATATCGTGCAGATGCCACATATGTTTTTTGGGTGTCATTAGTCTCGCCATAGCTCATTGTATATTTCACAGGTCCGCCAAAGTCAAGGCGTACACCGTCAAAACCGCTGTCATACACATTACCTTCTGCCATAAGATAACCAAAAGAACCCGCTTTCAGCGTTGATGCACCTATTTTCCCGGTTACATACAGTCGTGAAAACCTTAATTCATTATTATAATTGACTAAACTCTTTTGACTGTCCAGCATACCATAGGCGCGCCAATCCTGATTAATATCAGCATTAAAACCCAGACGGCTGCGTATCCCTGCTGAATCCCGGCCCCAACGCCCGGAACCATTGTTAGATGCATAATGCAAACGAATTTCACCGTCAATATTCACCTTGTGATCAAAGTGCTTGCTACTATGGCCCACCTGCATCAATTCGTCGATAAGGCCCGAATATGTTTCCAGGGTAATATCCCCTGGATTTCGGGTTGTTTTTTGTCCAGCATTAAAATTATTATTGATTTCGCCCATATTCAGGGGTTGATTTGAAGCATATACTATGGTTCCTTTCGGCTCGTCACCAAGCTGATTTCCTATAGTCATACCGATTAGCGCTGCCATTGCCAACAGTACCCTTACGGTTTTTTTCACTGAATAATCCCCCCCTGATGCAATGATCTAAGCAATTGGTTATTGCACAATTATAATTTTAATTAATTATTTGATAATATCGTTTATCGAAAAATAGAAAAAATGACTGCCAGGTTGCAATGCAACCTGGCAGTCATATACAAATGTACGTAGACCCATAGCTTTGCGTCCTTATCTTTCAATAAGTTTGCATTTTATGTTTATTGGGTTTTAGCTATAGGCACAATCAGGGCTTTTGTTTTTATATTTTATCATCATTTCATTGGTTTCATCAAGTCTTATTACGGAAAAATAGTTATTAATAGACTTGTAATTTTTCCTAGTAATTTATTTATCATTATAAATTATCACAAGTGCACTGGCGGCATAGCAGCAATTTGTCATGAAAAAAGCCTTCCAGCAAAATCGCTGGAAGGCTTGAATCTCTTATGGTGCGCCCGGCAGGAATCGAACCTGCGCTTCCAGCTCCGGAGGCTGGCGCTCTATCCCCTGAGCTACGGGCGCATTATGTTGTCTTAGCCACGAATAAGATTATAACACACTAATTCTATCATGTCCAATAAAATCAGCATATTTTTTTGGTGACTTCAACACTATAACAGTCTACTTAACGTCAGTCGGAGTCTGGCAATAAGGACATAGGCGCCATTCGCGCTTAAGTTCTTTGCCACATGAAGTACAAGCAGGTTTTAAGGCAAATCCGCAATAGGGGCATGCTCTAAAATCTTCTTTAACATTACTCGCGCACATCGGGCATTTAATCGTTTCTTCCACCGGCACAGCTTCAATATCAATAATATCATCATTGCGGCGCGGTTTCATAGGACGTTTCCGTCCAAGCAAAAGGTATAACGGCAAAAACACAACAAGGGCAGCCAGCGTTCCCACTGACCACAACAGGGCTGTTCCGGTCTCATGCCCCCGCCCCTTAGCATCATTATATACCCAGTACGCGGCAAGCGCAGCAATTAACAGTCCAAAAGTCGCCATCATAGCAACCGCCTCCCAGCAACAATAGTTATGTGTAATTATACCACGCCTTGCCCTAGGCTGGCAAAAAAAACTGGGACGGCACTACCCATTCCAGTTTAGCTGTTAACTGCTTATCTCATCCAACGCTTTACCCTTAGTTTCTTCGCCAAATAACCAGACAGCCACCGCAAC
>JAQSXM010000266.1 GCA_029256645.1 Sporomusa sp.
TGAGTGTTGCTTTTGAAGCCCAAGGGTATATTAGTGATAAAGAGCTTTTGACTACCGTCTATTTGGCCTTAAAGTTAGAAAAACCGCTTTTAATTGAGGGTGCACCGGGCGTTGGCAAAACCGAAATTGCCAAAGTATTAAGTAAAGTATTTGATACCGATCTTATTCGCTTGCAATGCTATGAAGGATTGGACGAAAACAAAGCTTTATACGAATGGAATTACCAGCGCCAATTGATTAAGATTCAGATGAGCAGGGATAGTGCTTGCCAGAATCTTTCCGAGCATGACATTTTTTCCCCTGAGTACTTATTAGAACGTCCTTTACTGAAAGCCATCCGGGCTGAGAAACGCCCAGTTTTACTAATTGATGAAATTGACAAAACCGATGAAGAGTTTGAAGCCTTTTTATTCGAGATTCTCTCAGACTTCCAAATATCAATCCCTGAGCTTGGTACTGTTAAAGCTAATCATATCCCGATTGTGGTGCTGACAAGCAACCATGACCGGGAACTGTCCGAAGGCTTACGCCGCCGTTGCATCTATTTGTATATTGACTATCCCCCCATTGACAAAGAAATTAATATTATCCGGGCTAAAATCCCTGAGGCCACCGAAAAATTAGCCCTGCAGATTGCTACAGCCGTCAATCATCTGCGCAATAATCTAGTTCTGGCTAAGCAACCTTCAATTGCTGAAACACTTGATTGGACGAGGTCGATCATGGCAATGCACGCTGACCATCTTGATTCCACTTTAATACAGCAGACGATGGGGCTCTTATTCAAAAATCGCGATGACCTGATGGCATTCCAGAAAGACTTAGGCGCCGACGGGCTATGCACTGCGGTCCAGCAGGCAACCAACATTACGTCAGAAAACACAACATGCCAGTGCCATGGCACTGAAAGCTGTGGGGGCTGATTGCTTGAACTCACTTGCTGATAATCTAGTAGGATTTGTTCAGATTTTACGCCAGCTGGGTGTACGGGTAAGCATCGCTGAAACCATTGATGCTGTAGACAGTCTGACCGTTATTGAGAATTTTGACCAGGACGAATTTCGCGCGGCATTAAAAAGCACACTAATTAAGAATTCTGAAGACCAAGCCGCCTTCAATCAAGCCTTTAACCTATTCTTTGTTCCGCCTGAAGCCAAACAGCAGCAGCGTGAGGAGTGGGATTCCAAGCAACAACTTGAGCTTGAGCAGTCGCAGCAAGCTCAGGAAGAACTGGTTTTTCAGGGACGCCCGCTTGAACTCCCGGATGAACTCAGAGATGTCTATAAACGCTTGCCTGAACAGGAAAAGAAACGACTACAGGATTTTTTGGAGAAGACCTCGTCAGGCCATAATGTAAAAGAATCTTTTCAGCCGGTAGTTGAAAACTTGCTTAAAAGCTCGCTGTCCTTCTGGCAGCGCCAACTATCACCTGAAGACCTAGCCCAGCTTGCTGCCGCTCGCCGCCAATTATTAGGCCATGACGAACTTGATCATGTTGTAGACTCAGCGGCAGGACTTGGCGGCACCGGCCGGAATCCCCTGTTGTATAAGAATATGCAGGATATTGCCGAGCATGAAATTCCTCAGGTTACAGCCTTGATCAAACGATTAGCCCACAGGATAACTACTCGTATTTCCCGTCGTTTTCGTTTGACCGGCCGCCGCAAACTCATTGATATTCGTCAGAGCATCCGCCGTAATATGCGCTACGGTGGTACAATGATTTCGTTAAAATATAAAACCAAAAAAATTCATAAACCCAATATTGTTGTTATTTGTGATGTTTCAGCCTCAATGACAAAATATGTTCGCTTTACCTTACCCCTGCTTTTTGGCTTATCCAGTGTTGTAAAAAACATTGAAACCTTTATCTTTGCCAATGATTTAGAAAAAGTAACCGATTATTTCAAGCGGAGTGATGATTTTGCTAAAGTTACCACCGATTTAGTAACAAGCTCTGTACAAATGGGTCAAGGAACTAATCTGTCTATCGCTTTGGCAAGGTTAAAGGGGGAATATAAAAAGTTATTATCGCCCTCAACACTACTTTTCATTATCAGTGATGCCAATACTATGGCGCCACTCGAAACAGCCAGTGAGTTAGCTGGCATCGGCAAAAAAGTTAAACGTATTTTATGGCTCAATACCCAGCCAAAAGAACGTTGGGGCCATACTAGCGCAATACCATTGTTTGCCAAACATTGTAGCATGTTTGAGTGTTATTCGCTGGCACATTTGACTAAGATACTGTCTCTCAATTTAACCCGCCAATCCTAATTGTAAAATAAAAAAACAAAAGGATGTGACCTATTATGTATTATGACGGCCCTACATTGCTTGCCCACTACCAACGCTGGCTTACTACCTATCGCGAGCCTATTGAAGCCAAACTAACTACCGCTCTGAGCCATAGAGATCAGCAACAGGCTATGCATAACGCGATGGAAGTTCTGCTTACCGAGGTTTTACCAATGGCTATTGCTGAAATGATTTTGTTCAACAATGGTCGCCTGGAAGAGCAAATACAGGAATCTGGTGGCGGTTGTTCAAGCTGTGCCACCAATATAAAGTAACATAAAAAAGCTGCTGAAGGCTAAACGCCTCCAGCAGTTTTTTTAACAGGATGTGCAGGTACCGCAGTTTTTAGCTGGAACAGGCAGTCCATATAGGACCAGCCGTTTACCAAACAGTGTAGTTTCAATATCGACTCGCAAAAGATTTTCATTATTATAGTTTTGTATTGAGGTATGCGCATAAACCTCGGCACCATCAATTTTAAAGGCTGCATATTCAGCAGTTTCAGGATCTTCTGGTTTCCCCGGTTTTACGGAAGGAACAGGAGCTATCGAAGGAGGATTACAGCAATTTGGAATTAGACGTTGCTCAAGTTTCACAGTAATAATACCGCCCTCTTGAGCAATAAATTCCTGCGCACGTTCAGTAACTATCATATTCATAGTTTTCTCCACCTTTCTCTATTTGCGTCCACACTCTTGATCAATCATCGCCCAGTATGCTTCTTGAATTTTGCGGGTGATAGAACCAACACTACCTGTGCCGACAGGCTGTCCGTTTAGTGAAACAATAGGAACAATCTCGCTGTTAGTACCTGAAATGAATGCCTCTTCTGCCGATTTGACAAACGCTTCATCAAACTTCTTTTCAACCACTAATACACCAAGCTCTGGGGCTATTTTTTCAAGAATCAGTGTTCTGGTAACACCAGTCAGGATAAGATTACTCCGCGGATGTGTCCAGGCAACACCATCTTTTATTACGAAAAAATTACTGCTGGTCCCTTCAGTGACAAATCCATCCCGGACCTGAATACCCTCAAAGCAGCCTGCTTCTTTAGCTTTTTGCTTGCCCATGACATTGCCCAGAAGATTAAGCGACTTAATATCACATCTGAGCCATCTCTCGTCAGGAATCAGAAGGCCTTTGGCCCCTTCTAATTTGTTTTTATCAGGTGCAGCGCTGACAGGACGAATAGACATTGTCAGACACGGCACAACATTTTCCGGAAACCCATGGGCGCGCGGCGAAAAACCGCGAGTTATCTGAAGGTATACTGCACCATCCATAATGCCACTTTCTTTAATTAACAAATCATGAAATTCGGCCAGTTCATCATATGTATATACTGCTGGAATTGTTAGTTCACGTAACGAACGATACAATCTGTCAACATGCAGTTTCAGAGCAAAGCTGTGTCCATTATATACCCGTGTTACTTCATACACTCCATCACCAAACTGATGGCCTCTATCCTCCATTGGCACAATATTTTCACTTAAATCGATAAGCTTACCATTAATTAGTCCAATTGGCTTCATGGAAAGTCCTCCCTTGATTTATTAATATACATTATTACACAGTAATATGTAATCTCCTGCCTATTTAGAAAAAATTCCTAGGTAGACTTTTTTAATACAGCAAGCACTGCTTGAGCATGGCCGGCCACTTTGACCTTGCGAAAAATACGGATTATTTCTCCCTGTTCATTGATAATGAACGTAGACCGCTCGATGCCCATGACTTTTTTCCCATACATATTCTTCTCTTTAAGTACCCCATACAGTTGGCTTATCTTCTGGTCAGTATCACTTAACAAAAGAAAGGGAAGCTCATATTTGGTGCTGAACTTTTCATGTGTTGCCAGACTGTCCTTGCTTACACCCAGAATAACCGCCCCGGCAGCGGTAATATCTTCAGATGCCTCACGAAACCCGCGAGCCTCATCTGTACAACCGGCAGTATTGTCTTTAGAGTAGAAATATAGCACTACCTTCTTGCCCCGATACTGGCTCAGGGTAACCTGCTTCTCAGCTGTCACCGGCAGGGTAAAATCCGGAGCTGCTTGTCCTTCTTGTACTTGTTCAGGCATTTCTTGCTATCCCCCTCACATAAAAGTTTATTGCAGTAAAAGCAGTTACATCCTATAATTAATGGTGATATATTATATAATATGCAGCCGATAACAACAAAATCCGAAGGAGCAGCTGAATACTATGTCAAAACAGCACATTCTTGCTCTCGATTACATCCGCGGTATATCCATGTTAGGGGTATTAGGTATTCATACCGGGGCTTATTCACTGGCTAATCCGGCTGTCAATCCCCATCTATTTGCATTACTTGAAATATTTACACGGTTCAGTGTGCCGATATTTTTCTTTGTTTCTGCTTTCGGCTTATTTCTCAGTCAGCCTCTTAAAACAGAGTTCAGCTATCTGAGCTTTATGCGCCGCCGCTTCAAAGCTGTCCTGCTGCCCTACTTAGCCTGGTCTTTCCTCTACATGCTGCATTACACCTGGGTAAGCGGTGATTTCAGCCTTTGGCATAGACCACTTGTGTATAAATACTTTTTATTTGGCCTGGCCTCCTACCAATTATACTTTTTAGTAATTCTGATTTGGTTTTATGTGTGTATGCCGTTTTGGCGACAGCTTGTGAGCTGGATTCTCAAAGCTCCGTTAGCAGGATTACTTAGCCTGCTGCTAACACAAATTTATTTTAATTATTATTCCAGTTATATACTCACCGCAAACTTTGCTAACCACTACCTTAACCTTGCAGTTCACCACCGCATGAGCTTTCTGATTTTACATTATGTATTTATCTTTATTCTTGGTGCAGTTTGTGCTGAGCTTTATCCGCAATTTTTAGCAGCCCTGGAACGCCACAGGCGGCTGATTAATGCCTTTTTCGCCGGAACATTAACAGGAATGCTCGGCTTTTATTATTATCTTGTTTATTTCAAGCTCTACACCCTGGAGCAGGCCGTGAATACAGTCCACCAGCTTAGCCCAGTTAGGGCACTATTCCTATCTGGTTTATCTTGTCCACCCGCTTGTTATGTATTACCTGATCCTCGAGCTGACGCGAATTGGCATACCGTTAACTGCACCAGTTATAGTAGCCTTTTATTTAGCAACACTTGCTGTTAGCACCTGTTTAGCATCGCTCATCAACAAAGCTGGCATCCTGATCCCGTTACTTAGTCTGGCACTTACAGGATCACTCCCCAAACAAGGAGTTATTCGTCAAAAGGCATAATTAATCTTGTTTAAAGAAAGGCGGACAATTAATTTGTCCGCCTTTTTTTAAAATAAATACCCAAGCTGTGTCAAACGTTCTCTGTTAGACACAGTTATTATATTGGGGGCATTAAAACTGCTGCCTTCTGCCGTCAGGCGCTTTTGGCGGCGTTTAATCCGTATACAATATAAAAAGAATAGTTGGCAAAACCTTTTGATTGATTTTTGATGACCGGCATTGGCTGGACGCTTAATCCAATCCAGATAAAGCTGATCAATGATATCAGATACTGTTACCGTAAAATTCTGCCGGGAAATAAACTCCACCAACTGCAGGCATTCTCTCATTAGTGTATAGAGAGCCTGTTGCCGAAACAGATCATTTACAGATCCGGAATTAAGTTCTGCGGTTAACAGGCGGCGCCCGGCTTCAAAGAGTGGATAGACAATATCAAAACTCTCTGATAGGCTGCGTTGCGCTACCGCAAGCCTGGCAGCTTGCCCGGCACCATCAACTGCCTGACGCCAAGAGTCATTTGTGCGAACCTGTATCGCTAAATCAAGACTCAGCATAGATATTGCACCGGC
>JAQSXM010000267.1 GCA_029256645.1 Sporomusa sp.
ATTAACATACCAGGAGCGAATTAAGCGTGACGCAACAGAATAAAGAACAAAGCGCCTACTGTAATCCCCTCCCCATACCTCGTGGGTGAAAACGGTGATTGTCAGATAGGCAGTTCTCCTGGCTCCGGATCTTAGCTTGCTTAAACCTTCCCAGGACTGATTGTCCCAGTGGTATATCCTAAGCTTGCTCCCCGTTACAGTGGCGGGACCGCGCCGGTTTTTAACCGGTCTTCCCTATTAAGCCCCGTAGGGCACCTACCTCATACTATTTTATTTGGTAAATAAAGTATAACCCTTATCTCAAACAGTGTCAATACTTAGTATATTACCTTACTTGCCTGTAATTTTATTGTTATTACCGGTCCTGCAAACGCTGTTACTAATTGACAATTACTACAAAACAATCTATATTTAGACTAGTAGTTTGAATCATGAAGATTCAATAATCCGGTATGAAACCTAAGGACATGTCTCCTTGGATTTTCATGCTTTTTTTATTAAATTATACGATCAGGAAGGATGACGATACATGTGCAATACCAAGTTTTGGACTGAAGCCTGGCAGGAAGCGCGTGAGAGTTCCCATCAGGCACCAAGTTATGGCAACAAACAAGGCTGGCAGCAGTTTTGGAATGACTTTGCCGAGCAGCACGCCCTGCGCAACCGCCAAAGTCGCCCGATATATAACTCGATCGTTGACGGCTTAGTTGCCGACGGCGTAATAACCCCTGAAAGCACAGTGCTTGACATTGGCTGCGGTGCCGGCACCTTTACATTACCACTGGCCGCTAAGTCTAATCATGTGACAGGTTTGGATACGGCCTCGCAAATGCTGTCTGTCCTACAGTCTGAGGCGTCTCACGAAAGGGTTACAGACCGGATTGCAACACTCCAGACAGATTGGCTGGACCTGCCTGCCGAACCAGCATATGATGTTGTTTTTGCCGCCAACACAACTGCAATTAACGACTATGACAGTCTAATGAAAATGAATGAGCTTTCACGTGGCACCTGCTGCCTGATCGGCTTTGCCGGCACTTATCATATCAAAGTGCGTACATTGCTATGGGAACACCTGATAGGTACACCACCTGAGCAAACTGCCTTTGACATCCAATATCCTTTTAACATTCTTTATCAGGAGCGGTACCTGCCTAACATTAAATTCTACAGCTACCGTGAACGCTACCGGGAGACACTGGCTTATATGATCGAGTATTATACCAGCTACTTTAAACTCTTTGGTCTGGAAGGCCCGGAAACATCAGTTAAAATCACCGAATTTCTGGCTAACCGGGCCGTTGAGGACTATTGCACTGAGTTGATTAACTCTACTATCGGGGTGTTATGGTGGCGTCCTGACCGCAAAGCCACACTATTAGAATAATTGGACATACTACAGATAAAACCAAGCGGAGGATACCATGTTTAAACGAATTGATCATATAGCCTTCACTGTTAAAGACAGGGAAAAATCAATTGCCTTTTACGAAAAACACTTTGGTTTTCACCAGTATTATGAACATACTGTTCCGGTTCCGGCCATTGAGAAAATAGTCTATCTAAAGCTTGGCGACACGGTCTTGGAGTTAATACATATGCCGGACGGCCCGCAACTCACAGGCTACCATTTTTGCCTCGAAAGTGATGATTTTGACGCAGATTATACCAGGCTGAAGGAAGCCGGCATTGCTGTTGAAACCGAACCGCACCCTGCAGGGGCAAGGGAGTCCCGTGAAACAGGCTGGCGCCGGGTAGTATTCAGAGGCCCGGATGGAGAATCAATAGAGTTTCGCGGTTAATCGCACAATAGTGGCAGACACACAGACAACCCGGCATAAGCCGGGTTGTTTTTTATCTTAGTTCTGTTTGATAGTAAGTCATCGGTACAGCTTACCACGCCTTACCATGAACAAGCTCGGTTACTCTAGCAATTGCTTCTTTAATAGAAACAACAAGCGGCCGGCTTTCCAGGCCAACAATATCAAAGTGGCTTTGATTTACAGGTACCAGTACTTTATGAGCGTCACAAGAGGCAATAACCTCTGCAATCTTAGGGGTGATCTCCCCCATTAAGGAATTAGGAATGATTATGCCAATCGGACCAACCACAATGTTAGCCTTGCGGATCGAAACGACCACAGCGTTTTCACCGGTAGCACCACGCATAGCACCTGCCCGTACCATATTATTGGTAGCCAGCGCATTTGTCCCTAGTGCAATAATATCTGCTTTTTGTCCCAGTTGTGACGAAAGCTGTGTCACTAACTGCACGCCAAGCCCCCCGCCCATACCATCGATAACTGCGATTATCATATAGATTCTTACCACCTTCCACAAAAATGGACGATTACTTATATTTCGGCAATAAATTGAAAATTCCTTTCGTTTAAATACCGTTCAACTTTGCTCACGCCAGCTATCTACTCACCTTAGTTGTGATTCGCCTATCCTCTTAATTAAATAAACCATCAAGACAACTGCACTATGCAGAAGCCTTCATGGCTGCTATTCTACACTATAAAACTATTAAAATACTATAAATCTAGAATAATAGCGAAATGTGCCGCATTCTTACGACACAAGATAGTTTCAACTACCTTTTATGGTTTGAATTGTACCAAATTTCACTTATGTTGTCAATCAATTGCGCAAACTATCTGCAAAATCTCATTTTTAATAATATTTTACAATTGACAGCATTCACCAAATAACTGATAATATAGGGTAATAAATGTAAAAATTTAATAAAGTTGAAATAAGGTATGAAACTTTATAAGGAACTGCAGTTCTTTATTTGGGCATGCCTTTTTATTTATCCTACTAAATGATTGGGGGGAATGAACATGATTAACCGGCCTGCTGATTATCAAAAAGCGATCGAATTTCACGGACACTGCTGCCCAGGGCTTACTATCGGCTACCTGGCTGCCAAAGCCGCCATCGAGCGCCTTGACGTGACCCGGTCTGAAGACGAAGAACTTGTCGCCATCGTTGAGTCTGACGGCTGTGGTATTGATGCTGTGCAAGTGCTGCTAGGCTGCACCATCGGGAAAGGCAATCTTATCTTCAAAGATCATGGGAAACAGGCCTATACCATCGGCAACCGCCAGACAGGTAAAGCTGTGCGGATTGTTATGACCGGAGAAGTCATTCCGTTATCTGCAGAGCAGGACAAGCTTAAGAGGGCAGTATTCGGCGGCGAAGCCACAGCTGAGCAAGAGGGTGCATGGCACAAAATTCAGGAAGAACGTACAGCCCGGATGTTGGCAACCCCTTTTGCGGAATTATTTAAGATCGTAGATGTTGAGCTTAAACTGCCCTCAGAGGCTAAGATCTTTAACTCTGTCATCTGTGCTTACTGTGGCGAAAAAGTCATGGAAGCCCGCGCCCGTTTGCAGGACGGCAAAATTGCCTGCTTAGCCTGTACTGAAGATTACAGCCGGGGGTGGTAAGCTTGTATAATGCCCGGTTTTGGGATAAAGCCTGGCAGGACAGCAGCAAAAAAGCCGGCCGGCGGCGTCCTGACCCTAAGCTGTGGCAAGAATACTGGAGCTACTACTCCAGTCGTTATGCTGAGCATAATGCAGCGAACAAAGACGTGCACCAGCGCATCATTGATGACTTACTTGCCCAGGGAGCAATCAAACCCGGTGACAGCCTGCTGGACATTGGTTGTGGGCCCGGCACCTACGCCCTGCCGCTGGCAGCCTATCATGTCAAAGTAACAGGCCTTGACACCTCCAGCGGCATGCTTGAAAAACTGTCTACTCAAGCAATCAGCGCTGGCTTGCAAAAAAACATTACCCCCTTGCTGGCCGACTGGCAGGATATTGCGCCAGAACCGGCCTATGACATAACCTTTGCTGCCAAAAGTCCGGCTATTAACAACTATGACAGTTTGATGAAAATGACCAAAGTGGCCCGCAGAGCCTGCTGCCTAATCGGCTTTGCCGGCAAACACGACATTGGTCTACGCCGTCTGTTATGGGAGAAACTCTTACAGGAGCCAGCCCCCGGGCCATCCTTTGATATCATCTATCCGCTCAACATTCTATATCAGGAAGGCTACCGCCCCAACGTTACCTTCACTACCTACGGTCAAACCAATCAGGAGCCTCTTTCCTATCTGATTGACCACTATACTAGATATTTTGCCGTAATGGGTGTAAACGGCCCTGACATTGAAAACAATATCCGTCAGTTCTTAGAAAACATCGCGATTGACGGTTATTGTGCCGATACCTCGGAAACTACTATTGGGATTATGTGGTGGCAGGTATAGTGCTACTTTATGACATGTTCGGCCACCTTCTTAGCTATTGCCTGCTCAACCATTTCCCGGGAAATGACACTAATCGACGGTGAATCTTAAACCTATTACAAAAACACTCATAAACCCGAACTAAGGGAGCCCTGGCTGCGGGGCTCCCTTATTGTGACCCATACGGATTGTTCTTAGCTTAGTTCTTCTTTCGCCCCAGGCAGCAGCGGTCAACCAGAACCGCAATTGATTGATAGCTGATGCCGCTGTGATCTGCCAAACCAATCTCACAGGTGCGGCTATTGGAAAAACCGCAGTTGCAGTCTGACGGTATCGCTTCTTTGAGATGTGCCAGCGCCGATTCTTTGAGTTCAGGCACCTCGAACCCCTTGTCACCGGCGAAGCCGCAACATTTAACCTTGTCCGGTATAATAACCTCAGTTACGCAAGCCTCGGCCACAGCCCGGAACTTTTCTGCCAAACCCATTTTAGTTGCGCTACAGGTTACATGAATGGCAACTTTCTCCGGTGATTTTTTAAACTCTAATTCGTTAAGCAGATAGTCGTGAATAAAGTCAACCGTATCCATGATTGTCAGCCGCTGATCCATTACCCGTTTCATCCGGTAGACGCAGGGGCTGGTATCGCAGAGTACCAGGTATTGCCCATTATTACTGCACTCCAGCAACACCTGTTCCAGCTTAGCGCTCAATTCGTCGGCAGCATCGAAGTACCCCTTACTCTCAAATGGCATCCCGCAGCATAACTCCTCCATACCGGGTGGAAAAATAACGCCATAGCCGGCTTTATTAAGCAGGGACATCATCACCTGGTGCAGCGACCGTTGATCACTATCCTCTTTGGCCGGGCCCATCGTACGGCTGACACAGCTGGGAAAATAAACTATTTTGCGGCTATCAGGCGGGGCAGCAGGTGGCGCTTCCAAACGCGCACTTGCTTTGGGCAACCACTTATTCCACTTAGGCACACTCTCGCCGATAACCGAGCGGGCTGTTTTGGCTAAACCGCCAACCGTACA
>JAQSXM010000268.1 GCA_029256645.1 Sporomusa sp.
GACCGGGGGGCTGCAGTAACGACTTCACGCAATGACGTGCATTATGTTGTCACCGAGTTCGGTGTGGCTGAGCTGCGCGGCAAGACACTCCGGGAACGGGCCAAGGCCCTGATTGGGATCAGTCATCCCGACTTCCGCAGCAGCCTCATGTTAGATGCCCAGGCCAAAGGACTTATTTAATTTACGGTATCCAATCATTATGGAGGTGTGCTGTGCCTATTATTACTTTTATTAAAGACATCTTTGCAGCAGCTAAAGGCCCTTATCACCGTAATGTAGGCCGGCATACCCAGCGGTTTTGTGCCAAGGCTGTCAAGGTTGCCGGCAATCAGGTGCAAAAGAAAATATTTTTTGTGGCGGCCATTTGCGCCGATGAATTTATGGCTGCTGTAACCGGTGTGGATAACAAACGGCAGCTTGTTTTTCCCAACCGTACAATAAAAAAAAAGCTAAACAGGCAGCAGATGACGGCTGCCTTACGGGCTTATATGTCGGCAGTACTTGTGTTGATAAGCTCCCATAAAGAAGGGCTTTTAACACAGGCAGGCCTGCAGGAACCGGAATTGCTGCAGGCCTGGTGTTCAGTATTTGAATACCAGCCGGCTGATATGCAATTATTTGATGACCTGTTGCTGCCGGCCTATCGTCAAGGGGGCATCGATGCCTTAGCTGCCGGCATGGCGCAGGCAATCTTTGACCAGGTCATGACCGGCAGTGAGGCGTTGAGCCTTGCAGAAGCGGACGCACTGCAAGCCAGCCTGCTTGATGATGCTGCAGCAGTCATCCGGGTATTACAACCCGGAGCCGGGGTTGCATCATGATCACAATCACGATTGACCGCGAGGCGGCAGAATATATCAGCAAACGCGCGTCAGCCATTGTTATAGAATGGAAGCTGGAGCCGGCCATCGGCGGCTGAGCCTGCTCGGGAAAAAGCGTAACAGGTAGTTACGTACCGGCAGTAGTGGTTGGTGAACCGGCGGCAGCAGTGAGAAACCAATACTGCCGCAGTGAAGCCGGTTCAATCAGTGTGTATTATCCGGCAGCGCTTGCGGCCAAGGCCGGTTTCTCTGAGGTAAGGGTAAAACTGAAAAAACTTTTATTTGTAAAATGGTTGGAATTAGAAGGGGCAAAAGCCATTGCTATCTATAATTAGGGGTGTTGAAATGAAAGAAGTTGTTATTGCCAGTGCTGTCAGAACACCAATTGGTGCCTTTAACGGCTCATTGGCCTCATATTCTGCCGCAGATCTGGGGCGTATTGTCATTCAGGAGGCCGTAAAACGGGCTGGGATCCAGCAGGATATGATCGATGAGGTCATTATGGGCAATGTCCTGCAAGGCGGGCTGGGGCAGAATCCAGCCCGGCAGGCAGCTATTCATGCCGGGATACCTGTGGAGGTTCCGGCCTATACAATCAATAAGGTATGTGGCTCAGGCATCAAGGCCGTCAATCTGGCAGCCCAGGCCATCCTTACCGGTGATGCGGAGATTGTGGTCGCCGGCGGGATGGAGAGTATGACAAATGCTGCGTATGTGCTTGATAGTAAAGCCCGCTGGGGTTACCGCATGGGCGATGCCAAAATTACCGATAGCATGGTGAAGGATGGACTATGGTGCGCCTTTAACGACTATCATATGGGGATTACTGCCGAGAATGTGGCTGCGCAGTATGGCATTACCCGAGAAGCCCAGGACCAACTTGCGCTTGAATCACAGCAAAAGGCCATCAGGGCTATTGAAACAGGCGCTTTTACCAAGGAGATTATTCCTGTCACCCTCAAGAGTAAGAAGGGCGACAGTATTTTTGCCACAGACGAATATCCCAAGGCAGGCAGTACACTGGCGAAGCTGAGTGCGTTAAAACCGGCTTTCAAGAAAGACGGCACTGTCACCGCCGGCAATGCTTCCGGTATCAATGACGGGGCGGCGGCCCTTGTTGTGATGTCAGGGGATAAAGCGCGTGAGCTGGGCATTAAACCGCTGGCTCGCATTCGGGCCTACGGTTCCGGCGGGGTTGACCCCCGGATTATGGGGATGGGGCCTGTGCCGGCCACTCGCAAGGCGTTAGCCAAGGCTGGTTTGGCGCTTCAGGATATCGACCTGATCGAAGCCAATGAGGCGTTTGCCTCGCAGTTTCTGGCTGTTGGCAAGGAACTGGCTTTTATGAAGGATAGGGTAAATGTCCATGGCGGTGCAATTGCCCTGGGACACCCCATCGGGGCCAGCGGAGCCCGGATACTGGTTACGCTGCTCTATGCCATGGAACAAAAAGCAGCCCGGCTTGGCTTGGCTACCTTGTGTATCGGCGGTGGACAGGGAATAGCCATCATTGTTGAGCGTGTTTAGTATGTTACGTGATAAAATCCACGATTAATAAGATGAGGAGGCGAGATATTATGCAATTCCAGCTTACAGAAGACCAGTTAATGATGCAAAAGCTGGTGCGTGATTTTGCTGAAAAAGAGGTTGCGCCAGGGGCCGGAGAACGGGATGAGAAAGAGGAATTTTCGCGGAAGATTGCCGATGCCATGGGCGAAATGGGCTTTAGCGGTATCTGTTTTCCAGAAGCCTATGGTGGCGCCGGCGCCAATGTTCTGAGCTATATTTTGGCGGTGGAGGAACTGTCACGGGCCGATGCCGGGGTAGGGATTACCCTGTCGGCGACTGTGTCTTTATGTGCCTGGCCTATTTACGCCTACGGAACAGAGGAACAGAAGCAAAAATACCTTACTCCCCTGGCTGAAGGGGAAAAACTGGGCGCTTTTGGCCTGACAGAGCCTAATGCCGGGACTGATGCCGCAGCACAGCAAACGGTAGCAGTCATTAAGGATGACTGCTATGTGCTTAATGGCAGCAAGATTTTTATTACCAATGCCGGCGAGGCCGAGATTTATGTTGTGTTTGCCATAACCGACAGAAGCAAAGGGGTTAAGGGGATTACAGCCTTTATTCTCGAAAAAGGCATGCCTGGTTTTACCTTTGGGAAGAAGGAACATAAATTAGGCATACACTCCTCAATAACCAACGAACTGATCTTCCAGGATGTAAAGGTACCCAGGGAAAATGTATTGGGTAAAGAGGGCGATGGCTTTAAAATTGCCATGAGCACCCTTGACGGTGGCCGGATCGGCGTAGCGGCACAGGCACTGGGTATTGCTCAGTCGGCCCTCGAGCATGCGGTTAAATATTCCAAAGAACGGGTGCAGTTTGGCAAACCGATTGCTGCTAACCAGGCAATTGCCTTTATGCTGGCCGACATGGCGACAAAAGTGGATGCTGCCCGGTTGCTGGTATACCGTGCCGCCTATTTGAAAGACCAGGGCCTGTCTTATTCGAAAGAAGCGGCGATGGCTAAAATGTATGCCTCAGATGTGGCAATGGAGGTTGCTACTGACGCTGTGCAAATTTTTGGCGGTTATGGGTACAGCCGTGAGTACCCGGTGGAACGGCTGATGCGTGATGCTAAGATTACCCAGATTTATGAAGGAACAAATCAGGTACAGCGTATGGTTATCTCGGCCAGCGTGCTGCGGTAATGTGGCTGTCCAAGCTATAGTGCCAATGACAGGGGGAAAAAGTGATGGAAATCGTTGTTTGTGTCAAGCAGGTGCCTGACACTGCCGAAGTAAAAATTGATCCGGTAACAAATACCCTCATCCGTCAGGGTGTGCCGAGTATTGTCAATCCTTTTGACAAAAATGCCGTGGAAGCGGCCATTCAGCTTAAGGAAAAACACGGGGGCCGGGTTACTGTGATCTCGATGGGACCACCCCAGGCTCAGGATGCTCTGAAAGAATGTATGGCTATGGGAGCAGACGAGGCCCTGCTCATTAGTGACCGGGCTTTTGGCGGTGCCGATACCTTGGCTACCAGCTATACGCTGGCGGCCGCCATCAAAAAAATCGGTACAGTAGATATGATACTCTGTGGCAAGCAGGCCATTGACGGGGATACTGCCCAGGTTGGCCCGGAGATGGCCGAACATCTGGACTGGGCGCAGGTTACCTGCGTTTCCCGGATTGAGCTTGCCGGGCAGACGGTTCGCCTGGAGCGGGAACATGAAGAAGGGTATGAGGTGGTTGAAACCAGCCTGCCGGTACTGCTTACCGTAACTAAGTCCATCAATGAGCCGCGTTATCCCACCGTAAAGGGTACTATGAAAGCCAATCGCAAGCAGATTCCGGTCTGGACGGCAGCCGATTTGGATGTTGATCCACAACAACTGGGGCTCAAAGGCTCGCCGACGCAGGTCAGGCGTATCTTTACTCCCACGCAGCGCGTTCAGGGGGAGATCATTCAGGCCGATACCGCCCGGGAAGCAGCGGGTATGCTTGCTAATAAACTAGTAGAAGCCAAGCTTGTGTAACGAAAGGGGAAAAACATGGCAGTAAAAGTTAATGTTGAGGAATGTATCGGCTGTGGGGCCTGTGTTGCTTCATGTCCTTTCGGCGCCCTGGTTATGCAGGCTGACAAGGCCTCTATTACCGAGGCCTGTACGGCCTGCGGCGCCTGTGTGGAAATATGCCCGGTGAGTGCCATAACCAGGGAACTGGAAGAAAAGACAGTGCAAATCGATGTAACTGATTATAAAAATGTCTGGGTATTTGTTGAACAGGTAGAGGGCCAGGCCAAAAATGTAGCTCATGAACTATTGGGTGAAGGGCGTAAACTGGCTGATGCCATGGGGCAGAAGCTGGCCGGTGTCCTTATCGGCGACAGCGTGCAGCCGCTGGCTCAGGAGGTATTTGCCAGCGGGGCGGACATTGTATATGTAGTGGAAGGCCCGGAATTAAAGAACTATTCCACAGATGGCTACACCACCGTATTTGCCGACTTGATTCAAACATACAAACCGGCTGTTGTTCTTATCGGTGCAACCAATGATGGGCGGGACCTGGGACCCAGAGTCGCTTGCCGTGTAGGTACAGGGTTAACTGCCGATTGCACCAATCTGGGGATTGACGCTCAAACCGGGCTTGTTGCCTGGACCCGTCCTGCGTTTGGCGGCAATATCATGGCAACGATCCTGTGTCCTGATCACCGGCCGCAGATGGGAACCGTCCGTCCTAAAGTATTCAAACGGCCGGAGCAGGATTTTTCCCGTACCGGGCAACTGCTGCAGATTGACAATAAAGTAAAGGCTCAGGATATTCGCACAAGACTCATTGAGGTTGTCCGGGTCTGTACGGTAGCATGCAATCTGGAAGAGGCTGAAATCATCGTTTCCGGCGGACGTGGCATGGGTAAGCCGGAGAACTTTACCCTGATCGAAGAGCTTGCCAATGTTCTGGGCCATGTCCTCTTCCGATATCGTGATCGCCATCAACAAAGACGCCGATGCCCCGATATTCAAGGCTGCAGATTATGGGATTGTCGGTGATGTCCTGGAGGTATTGCCGGCGCTTATTGAGGAATTCAAAAAAATTAAGCAGGCTTGTTAAACAGGCTTGCTTGGGCGGGGGATGATCATGGAGTTTAACAAGGTACTAATTATTGGCGCGGGACAAATGGGCAGCGGGATTGCCCAGGTTATGGCCCAGGGCGGCTTAACTGTCATCCTGCGTGACATTAAAGCAGAATATGTGCAAAACGGCTTAGCCGGGATTGAACGGAATTTAAGCAGGGCCGTAGAGAAAGGCAAACTGGCTGCCGGGGATAAAGACAGCATTTTGTCCCGCATCTCAGGTACTGTTGATTTGGATGCCGACGCCTGCAATGTAGATCTGGTCGTGGAAGCAGCTGTTGAAAATGCCGATATTAAGCGCAGCATTTTTCAGACACTGGATCAACAATGCCCGGCACACACCATCCTCGCAACAAACACCTCGTCTTTACCAATCACCTCTATTGGGGCATTCACCAAGCGTCCGGACAAAGTAATCGGCATGCATTTTTTTAATCCGGCGCCGGTTATGAAGCTGGTAGAGATTATTAATGGCCTGGCTACCGGTGAGGATACCCTGGCTGCGGTAACCACGCTGGCGGAGAAACTAGGAAAAATACCTGTCAAAGTGGCAGATTCCCCCGGCTTTGTAGGCAACCGTATTATGATGCTGATGATTAATGAAGCAGTATTTACGCTGATGGAAGGTGTGGCCAGTGCCGAGGATATTGATCAGGTGGCTAAACTTGGCTTTAACCATCCGCTGGGGCCATTGGCTTTGTCTGATCTCATTGGTAATGACACAGTGCTGTATATCCTGGAAGTACTTCATAATGGGTATGGAGATCCCAAATACCGTCCCTGTCCCCTGTTAAAGAAAATGGTTCAGGCCGGTTATCTGGGACGTAAATCCGGTAAAGGTTTCTACGATTACAAGTAAATAAAAACAGTAAGGAGAGATACCATGGAGCAATATGCTAACCTTCTGTTTGAAAATAGCGCCGGTATCGGGGTTATCACATTAAACCGCCCGCAAGCGTTAAATGCCCTTAATTATGCAATGCTGCAAGAATTGGATAGCCTGTTGGACCGGATTGCGGGGGATGATACAGTCAAAACAGTTATTATTACCGGAGCCGGTGAAAAAGCATTTGTTGCCGGCGCGGATATCACGGAAATGCTGCCCTTGTCAGCTATGGAAGGGCGTAAATGGGGCAAATTTGGCCAAAGGGTTTTTAATAAGATTGAGAATCTTCCCCAGCCGGTGATTGCTGCTGTCAACGGTTTTGCGCTGGGCGGTGGTTGTGAGTTAGCTATGGCCTGCGACCTGCGTATTGCCTCGGACAAAGCCAGGTTCGGCCAGCCGGAGGTGACCTTAGGTATATTGCCCGGTTTTGCCGGCACGCAGCGTTTACCCCGTCTGGTCGGTAAAGGACGCGCCAAAGAACTGATATTCACCGGTGATATTATTGAGGCTAATGAGGCATACCGTATCGGCCTTGTTAATAAAGTGACAGCAAGTAGTGAACTCATGACAAGTGCCAGGGCGTTAGCCGGGAAAATAATGTCCCGGGCCGAGATTGCCGTAAAATTAAGTAAAGCCGCGGTCAACGAGGGAATGGATATGGATATCGAGTCAGGAATTGCCTATGAAGCAGAGGTCTTTGGACTATGCTTCGCTACCAAAGATCAAAAAGAAGGTATGACGGCTTTTGTTGAAAAACGCAATGCGCGCTTTACTGCTCAATAAGGCCAAGTGGAAAGTTGACCGCAGGTATAATCAAATACAATACATAACAGCAAAGACCTACAAGCCGAAAAGAGTAAGGCTCGTAGGTCTGCTTTGCATGCTGTTTTAGTGTTGTCTTATACCATGTGGGAGCAGTGAATCAGTCAAGATATCTGATAAGGGGGAAGCAAAATGACAGTAAATATGTCTTACCGGACCAAACTCATGTGCTGTATTATGCCTGCAGTGATCCTTGCATTGTTGGCAGTAGGTGCCTTTGCCTACCTGGGAATCAACAGCCTGATTGAAGATGAACTGAGTAAAAGTATGCTGGCAACAACCGGGGAAACAGCAACCATTATCGATACCTGGCTTAAGTCACACATGCTTGAACCTGAGGCCATTGCTTCGACGCCGGTAGCCAAGGCTATTAATATTGATTTTGCCGGTACGGATGCTCTGAATATCAGCCGCCACAAGTTCCTGCGGGAGAAGTATCCTGATGTATTTCAGGATATTTATGCAGCTAACCGGGAGGGTGAGTATCATACTGTTCAGAAAAACGGGAGCGAATACTCGTTTTTCAAAAGCAATATTAAAACGCGGGACTACTTCCAGTCCATTATGAGCGGTGGTCCTACTCAGATAACGGCGCCGCTTATATCCAAGACTACCGGGCTGCCAACGATATTTATCGTAGCACCGATCAAAGATGACCAGAATGTTCCTCAGGGGTTGATCGGGGCCGGTGTGTCCCTGCAATATGTGCAGCAGATGGCTGAGAATCTTAAATTCGGCAATTCCGGCTATGGCATGATTATAGCCAAAGACGGGACATATATCCAGCATCCCGAAAAGGACCGGATTATGCAAAAGAAGATAACAGAAACCGAGGATCCTTCAGTTCAGGAGCTGGGAAAGCGGATGATGGAGGGGCAACCGGGCATTTATCGCTACGCGGTTGATGGCGTTAAGAAGATTGCCTTTTATCACCCTGTGCCAACAACTGGCTGGGCGGTCGCCGCCACGATTGATGAAGCTGAATTATTTGCCCCTGAAGCCCGGCTGGTGCGCTCACTGGGGGTTTCTATTGTTATCGTGATGATATTTGTTAGTGCCGTAGTTTGGTTTACCGCCAGACAGCTAACCCGGCCGTTACACGAATTAGTAAACTATGCCGGCACGATTGCTCAGGGGAATTTAGCCATTAATTCATTAGTGGTTAAGTCTAACGATGAAATTGGCCAACTGGTAACCTCATTTAATAATATGACTGATAATTTAAGCAATCTTGTCAGGCGTATTCACCAGACGACCGATCAGGTTGCGGTCTCGTCCGAAGATCTGACCGACAGTGCAGAGCAGACGGCCCGTGCCGTCACTCAGGTTGCCGGCGTTATCAGTGATGTGGCGGCAGGCTCGGAGAAACAGTTTGATATTGTCAATCATACCGCCAGCGTCATCGAGCAGATTGTAACCGACATCCGTCAGGTAACCCAAAATACCGATATTGTGGCGGCAACCTCCAGTAAGGCGGCCGGCTCGGCTGCTGATGGAACAAAGACAATTGAGATGTCCATTACGCAGATGGACAAGATTGATAAGACTGTATCAAATTCTACCCAGGTGGTGGCAAAGTTAGGCGAACGTTCTAAAGAAATAGGGCAAATTGTCGATACCATTTCCGGAATCGCCGGTCAAACCAATCTGCTGGCTTTGAATGCCGCTATCGAAGCCGCCCGGGCCGGGGAACAAGGGCGCGGTTTTGCTGTTGTCGCCGAAGAAGTGCGAAAATTAGCCGAGCAATCCCAGACGGCAGCTAAACAAATTGCCGGTTTGATCGGAGAGATTCAAATTGACACTGAGCGGGCAGTTGTGGCGATGGCGGAAGGCACCAGGGAGGTAAAACTTGGTACCGATGTGGTAAATAATGCCCAACAGGCTTTTGGTGATATATCGCAGTTGGTAGAAGAGGTTTCAAAACAGGTGCAGGAGATAACTGCCTTTATGCATCAAATGGCAGCAGGCAGCAGGCAGATTGCAGAGTATGTCAAACAACTGGAAACCATATCAAAGGAAACAACAGAGCAAACGCAGACCGTTTCTGCCGCGACCCAGGAACAGTCTGCCGCAATGGAAGAGATATCAGCCTCAAGTCAGGCGCTGGCAAAAATGGCAGAGGAATTACAAAATGCTGTAGGGAATTTTAAGATCTAAGAGTTGCCTAGTAATTTTCCGTACTTATTGAGAACAATATAATACAGGAAGGCTAAACTCACACAATTGAATGTGAGCATCAATTGCGAAGATAATCATAAGCTATTGATGCTCATTTTTACTTGGTTATCGCCGGTGCGCATAACATGAATGCATCTCCTAGGTCTAATAGGAATAAATACAGGTTTCAGGCGGTTAGAATAGTGTTATAGAGAATTTATGCATACCCGGCAGTAAAATCCTTACGCTTCACTGGATACTTACAGGACTTTGTGGCTTCAATGGTAAATAGTTACTAGTAGCTTGTCAGCTCTAAAACGGT
>JAQSXM010000269.1 GCA_029256645.1 Sporomusa sp.
ATGTATGATAATTTCGATTCTGCCATAGACACTAAGACCGGAGAAGGCAGCTGCCTTCTCCGGTCATGTCCACTGACTATCATTTGCCTTCTGAAAGAGTTTCAATAGAAAGCAGCGCATCACCATTAAAGCTTAGTTTTTCGGTATCATAGATCCAAATTGAATCATCTGCTTCCGTACGGAGTGGTTTGCCCCAACTAAGCTGCACTTGCCCTTTACTCATACCTGCAGCTACATTCCCGTTTTGAATTTGACTCCATAATTCATAAGAACCGCCAAGACTCACTCTCGGATCTTCCGTAAATAAAGCATCTTGCCAAGGAGGCGTCTGAGTCCAAGCTTGATTTGGCATATTAGTCCAACTGTAAGCTATGGGTAAAACCGCCTTTTTGCCATTTACTGAAACAATGAGCCAAATCGGTTCTTCGGATTGATTACCCGCATATACATCAACCACGGTAACCGGACCGCCAATAGCAGTTGATACGGCCATTGGAGTGTCCCCGCCAGGAATATATAGCCCTGACAGCTCTCTAAATTTCGAATAAACAGTTTTTCCCAGGAATTGTTTACGGGCATTATTCAGATCAGATGTTAAAACCAAACCTTCTAATTGCCCGCGCATGGTACGGCCAAGCAATTTCTCACCGGTTTCATTTACTGTCATACTAACCATATACTCTTGCTGATTATAGCCGGCTGCAAATGGTACTACTGCAGTGACTGTAACCTGTTTTCCAACATGTTCAGCATAAGGAATGCGAACAGAACGATCACCTTGAAATCCCTGATTTGCCTGATTTACTGTAAAAATCTCATATCCTGCAGATTGCTTATCAGCAGGTAAAGCAAGAAATGTAAAGTTATGCCCTGCCCATTGTTCGATTTTTATATTAGCCGGAGATGTTTCACTAGCTGCCGCTGCCCAAACTGAACCAGTAGTGCCAAATCCTATTAGTAAACTTAATACCAGTAAAATGCGTACGCTAACTATTTTCAAATTTTATCTCCCCCGTTTTAATTCTTTGCTATACCTCAGCTTTTTCCCCATAAAAAAACCCCCTACGTATGGATACTCGGCTCGTACCGGTGAGCGCGATATGTCACACTCCTCTATCCCGTGGCGGGTTCAACACAATATGATATTGTCAGCAGATTGGCAGCTTATAATGTATTATAATGCAAATAACAAATTCCGTCAAATAATAATTTTCTTTAGAAAATTATTATTTGACGGAATTATTACATTCATATTGTTATTTCTTTAATCCAATGCCAATTGCAGAGTGCCGGTAAAACACATCTTTAACTACTTTCACTTCATCAGGCTTACAGTCAACGACAACAAACACCTCGGTAACTTTCCCTTTGATTATATTTTTGCTGTTGCGTATATAGAGAAAATACTTAAATGCAAACCCAACAGCCAGTCCGAACAAAAGCCCAATTAAACCCCAAATAATTGGGCCCCACTTCCACATGAAACCCCATAACACGCCGAGCACCATTAGAATCGTCCCTAGTATGCTGGGTACGTCAAACATACTCTCCCCATCTGACCGATGAATATTATCAAATAGCTGTACTTCTTTTTTCATGGTACTTAATGGTATTGCACAGATCCTGCTCTGCTCAATGCCTTTTTGTTCTAAGTCCGTTACCGCTAATTCCAAATGTAACGAATGTTCAAACGAAGCAACCACATGCATCCTATCACCTCCGTGTATCGGCATTTTAAAGGTTGGGTCTTGATATTCTTTCTCCAGCATTTTCGCCTGTTCTTGTTCAAATAGACGATTATACTCTACCGTGTTTACATATACATCATACAAGGCAAAGCCAAATATAGAAGGCAGATATATTAACCACTGGGGGTCTAATACAGATTTTGCCTCATCAAACAATCCTAGAGCTGTATATTGGATGGATTGCAGTATATGAGAAAAATAACAGCATGCAATCCACCAGATGAGTAAGAAAAAGGCGGTCGGTGTCCGATGGGTATAAAGATGTCCCAGGCCGGGCGTTAAGAATGTCCAGGCCACACTAACCCAAGGTGTGCGTCTGTCAAGGGTATTAATTTCATAAAAAGAGACACGTTCAGGATCAATCTTCGACTCATTCCGCTGCGCCAGTATGGTGAGCTTATTCAAGTCAACTGTCAGTTGGTATCCATTCCATATGCAATAGAGAAATACCGGGGCATATAACAGGAGCCATCTGTTATTTACTATCTCTTTCGCCATCTCGTATCGTCCGGTAAAAGAATACAGGATAGCTAAATTTACATTAGCATTTAAGTTTACTACCATTTCCCAAGTAAAAAGCAAAAAACCAGCGATATAACTGCCCAGACTGATATGGGCAAACCCGGGAAAGGCAGCCGACCACCACGCAATTACGTAGGGGTTGCGCAGGTGCAGGTAGTTGGTTGCAATAGAATTCATGACCCCTAATGGTCTTCGCCTTTGGCGAAACGATGAAATAGGCATATTTTACTTCTCCATTTTTTCCATTGATACTTATTGCATATTTTTTAAGCAACTACCTACCATGGGGCAACAAGAAGCACAGCTAGAACCCACCATCGCCAGGGGCCAAAGCCATGATCCAGCCAATTTTCGATACGCGCCGGGGTTAGAAGTTTTGTCATTTCTACAAGTTACTCATCAGAAAGATAAATTACCATCGGTTCCTCCTAGCCAGCTTTCTGGTTCCAGCCACCCAAGGCGTAGTCATGATTTCGATTAAAGCAAAAGGTGAATTTGAATCAAGGATCATATGTTGCTATAGGACCAGCGGGACAAAATTACCGAGGTTCTAAATGTGATGCCTAACCACTATTATGACCGCCAGCTTATATACTCATCCATTAGTACACCGAAGCCTAACCCGTCCCTTGCCTCATTCAATTAATACGATAAAACGGTAAAAAAGCAACATGGACAAGTTTCCCTATATCTGTATTTTACATAACATAATATTGAAACTTAAAACAATGCCTTAAAATACTCTAAAAAGGAGGCCGTTCTATGATTAAACGTTCCTGTGATCAAGCGATGTGCGAAGATCTGCCGCAACCGATAAGGCCTGATGGTGCCGGCGCCCTTGATCTGGGTCCGCGGAACATCATGAGAGATTTTGAGAATCCGGACATGCTTGTCCCACCAGCCACCGATGCTGGATTAATCCCCAATTTAAAATTTTCATTTTCCGACGCCCACATGACGTTAAATCACGGTGGCTGGTCGCGGGAAGTGACGATTAGAGAGCTGCCGGTCGCAACCACGCTTGCCGGGGTGAACATGGCCCTGACGCCGGGCGGTGTACGTGAGATGCACTGGCATTCACAGACCGAATGGGCTTATGTGCTGGTCGGGAGCGCTCGCGTCACCTCGGTTGACCAGGACGGCCGTAACTTCATTGGCGACATTTTTCCTGGCGATCTTTGGTTCTTTCCTGAAGGAATTCCGCACACGATCCAGGGATTGGAGAATGGCTGCGAGTTTCTACTCGTCTTCAACGATGGCAATTTCTCTGATCTCAATACCTTCTCAATCTCCGATTGGTTCGCGCACACACCGAAAGATATACTGTCGGCAAATTTCGGGGTACCGAAAAGCGCCTTTGCCAATATCCCTTCAAAACAACGCTATATTTATCAATCGGAGATACCCGGACCGCTACAATGCCAGAAGGTGCCTGATCCTTTCGGGACCGTGCCAAAAACTTTCAAACACCGGCTGCTTGCCCAAGCGCCGTTAATATATCCGTACGGAACGGTACGAATAGTCGATTCCACTAACTTCCCTATTTCGACAACAACCGCTGCGGCTTTGGTGGAAGTCAGGCCGGGCGGCATGAGAGAAATGCATTGGCATTTCAACGACGAGTGGCAATATTACATCTCAGGGATGGGGCGCATGACGGCATTTGCGGCTAATAGCAATGCCCGCACATTCAATGTTCAGGCCGGTGATGTAGGCTATATACCGTTCCCCTACGGACACTATGTACAAAACACAGGCGACTGCAGCCTATGGTTTCTAGAGATATTCCGGTCTGCCCACTATGCTGACATGTCGCTCAACCAATGGATGGCGTTAACTCCCCCAGAGCTGGTTCAAAGCAACTTGCATGTAGGTACGAAATTTATAGATGCCCTGCGCAAGGAAAAAGTAGAAATCGTCTAGATATGTTAAAGATCTGCTTGTCATTTTGAATGGGGTAACCGTCCTCTGGACACAATAATCCTGTTTAAAATACATTATCTCGCTGCGGAGGCAATATATGTTCCTTGCTGTAACAGGTACACCGATTGAGATGGAAATCCAGAAATTGCTTACTGCAGTTCACCTTAATAAATGGCTACGTGAAGACCTATTCCATTTTAACTGGTGGTTCCTGTTGGGGTTATCGATCCTGAGTATAGTCGTCTGGTGGAAACTGCTTGATAAGACGCGATTACCTGAAATCCTATTATATGCAGTTCTGACAACACTTGTAACGATGGGAATCGATGAATGTGGCATAGAATTAACCCTATGGTTTTATCCTATCTATCTACTCCCTATTTTTCCAGTTTTAACTGCTATCAACTTATTGATTTTACCAGTGGTATTTTCGCTTGCCTATCAACACTTCAATACTTGGAAGAGTTTTATCCTGGCCAGCATTACAATAGCTGGGTTACTGTCTTTTGCCGTGGAACCTGCTCTAGTATGGGCTAATTTTTATCAATTGCTCAAATGGCAATATTATTATAGCTTCCTTATTTATGTTGCTGTGTCATTAATCATCAGATGGTTAATAGTTAAGCTTTTTGCCATTGCCGAAAAGGCCCAGGCACACCCATATTAAGGAGGCAGCTATATGGTGTTTTTTTCTGATTCAGGAGTGTCGACCACTGTCGAACTTCAAAAAGCTTTAACTGACCTACGTATTAATGAATGGCTTCATGAGGACATATTTCACTTTAAATGGTATTTTTTAATAGGATTGTTTGTCCTTTCTTTATTTGCCTGGTGCAAACTGGTTGATAAAAAACGCCTGCCGGAAATCACTCTGCATGCGGGATTAACCATGTTCATTACCCTTGTTTTGGACGAATTTGGTGAGGAACTGACTTTATGGGATTATCCGGTTGATATAATCCCAATATTCCCACCCTTAACAGCAGTTGATTTAGTCTGCTTGCCGATGATCTATTCCCTTATCTACCAGCATTTTAAAACATGGCAAAGCTTTTTGCGTGCTACTATAATAATGGCAGGCATATTCTGCTTTGTCTTTG
>JAQSXM010000270.1 GCA_029256645.1 Sporomusa sp.
ATACTTAACTGAACACATTACCGCCATCCGCGGCATACAATACACTAAAATCCGTTTTTGTTGGGAGTGTGTTGCTATGCCGCGTCGCTCGTCTGGTACAGGCAATGTTCTGCCGGTGCCGTCACTTGATATTGAAGAAGTCAAGTTTTGGCTGCACATCATGGAAGATCATGCTCTGTTCATTAAGACCGGTTTACCTTTTGATAAGCCTGATCTGATTGAAGAAGCCAGCACTTTTGAACGGGAGTTTAAGGCTTTGCGAGTACGGGCTGAAAAATCCCAAGTCGAGAAAAAATTTGCTGAATTAATTGCCGATACAATGTCGTCTCTTAAAGAGTTTATTAAGTTCAAAATCCTCTTGCTCGGTTTATCACTGACCAATAAGCTGGGCAGCGCATTACCGCCACTCTTTTTTGACCATATTATCCGGGAAGCCGAGTATTTTATGGCCATTTTAGAGAAGATTCGGGCTGGTAAGAAATTAGCTGTGGTCAAAGCCCTGGAAGCTGATTTCTGGCTAAGAATTATGGCTGAACATACCAAGTTTATTGGCAGCAGGCTGGATCCGTCTGAGATCAGTATGATTGATGTTGTCAGAGGCTATCAAGACGAGTTTGACGACTTGACAATGCAGGGGTGGGACTATGTGAGTTTCTTTGAACATAAGTCCAGCGAATTGCCTGCCTTCAATCGCTTCCTGCAGGATAGCCGTGCCGCAACTGTGCGGCTGCGGGACTTTGAGCAGGCCACCTACGACATGATTATTAACAATAGGCTGTTAAGTACGATTTCCGCCGTTATGGCCGACCATGTCCGCCGCGAAACAGATCATTTTCTCTTGGTACTGGCCATGATAGAAAAAGGCGTAATCAAGATAGAGAAAGACTGTGTGGATGTGAAATATAAGAACCATACTAAATTTGGCATATTAGTTGATGAAGAAGTTGCTGAAGATGCTGGAGAAAATATTGAAACCGCTAACTATATAAAATGCAATGAGTTTGTAGAACGCGAGCATGTTCTTGAAGAAGATGCAGTTGATGATATCGAACTAGATTGTACACCTGATAATGATGAGCGCGAAAAGATTGTAACTAATACAGACTCAGTCGAACAAAAGGTTAATTTGGCGGAAGATATGAGTAGTGGAACGAAAGCTAAATATCAGGTTAAAACTGCAATCGTGCCGGACGTAGAAGTAGCGGTTCGGCCTGAACCGGAGAATGCTCCCAAGACTGACAAAAATGGGAAAAAGAGTAAGTATAAGTGGGGCGAAAACTGGCCACGGCAGTTAGGCAAACAAAAGGTATAATATTTATTGAAAAAGAACCCCTCACGCATATGCGGGAGGGGTTTAGCCTTATGTAGCGAATTATTAGGGAAGAATGGCAATGCTTGATAGCAGCTGTCGTTTTGTATTTGTCACTGCCAGGAGTGGCCCACTGGCTAAATCAATCAGACTCAGATCGGCGAATAAGTTGCTGGTGCCAATCGCCAGGTGAGTGTCTGGAATTAGATACAAGCGGGACAGCGATCTCCCGATGGCCAAGCGGTCGATAATCTGCGCGGTATTCAGATTGATGACAAAGATAGATGCACCATCTTCGTTGACGATATACGCAGTCTGATTATCTGCTGCCACGGCGGCATGACAGGGATAGGCTGCAAGGCTGCTGGGGCAACTGGGACATTGAATTGTTACTACCGCCGGTGACCGGCGTTTTTTACTTAAATTAAACAAGGCAACACCTTCACCGGTGAAAGCCGTGTTCGTAAATGGAACAATCAGGCGGCTATCAGATAAAATAATATTTGTTGGTATGCCGGCAATATCATACTGCCAGGCGATATTACCATTGGTGTCTAGTTCCATAATTGTGCCACCGGCATGGTGTTCCCAAGCGGTATAGATTCTTTCTGCGTCAGCTGCCAATCCTACGCAGCTGGCTTTAACTGCCGGTGCTCCCAGTGACTGGCTGGACATTGTTGTCAAATCAAAGCGGTGTAGTGCGCCGCAAGGTTCGGCAAGGTAGGCAAAAGTTGCACTGGTTTCCTGCAAGACAAACTGGGCAGGGTAGGGAATTGTCATTGGCAGGCTATAGAGTGTCCAGTTGGTTAAGTTTACTGCCAAAATCTCATTTTTCCCGTTGGTATTGGCACATGGCAGGTAAGCTTTTGTATAATCCGGGGTTACCGCAAGTTCAGTGGGACTTAATTCGGGGGAAAAGGCCAGTTCGGTCAGAATTTCCCCGCTGGGGCCATCTGCAACAAATACAGTATGGGTGGCAGCGTCAACAGCCAATAGCTTATATGGTGTTACCCCATGCGATCACCTCTTTTTCCATCCGTAGTTTTGTTAGTTCGATGACTAATTTTCCTAGACTCCCGTCTTCTATCTACTGGGAGTTAAGAGCGGCTTAGCCCCTCTTTATCTGTTTAGAAGTCATTTAGTATATAATATGGGTTAATGGCTGATTGGTTAACGTGTTTTTGAAGGGAGCGCCAGAGCGTGAGAGAGAAAAAGATCCGAAGGTTCCCCAAACTATGGGTTAGTCCGGCTGAAGCCGTATTTTTTATTGCGGGAATTCTGTTCTTAATTGGTACTGTAAATGTCTTTAGTGCTAGCTTTGTGCTTGGGGGTCAGTTGTTTCACGACGGCTATTTTTTTGTAACCCGCCATCTGCTGTCTTTTGGTGTTGGCTTTGTGGTTATGATAATAGCTGCTGTAATCGATTACCGCAAGATAAGCCGCGGTTGGCTGATCGTGGCGATACTTGCAGCCCTGGGGCTGTTGCTGGCTGTGCATTTTGACGGAGAGTATGCTAATGGTGCCAGGCGGTGGCTCAAACTTGGCAGCTTTCAATTTCAGCCGTCCGAGATCGCCAAGATTACTGCTATTGTGATTACGTCCGCTTACCTCGGTGTACGGCTTGATCGAGGATTGCCTGTATCATTATACTCCTGGCCGCTGGGGGTGACATTGGTTATGGGCGTGTTTGTGCTTAAGCAGCCTGATATGGGTACTGCTGCCGTTATTGTCGGTTTGAGTCTGGTCCTGTATATTTTAGCAGGTATTCCACGCCAGGAGCTTACCTTTTTAGGTATGACCGCTGTAGCTATGACTATATATCTAGTATATGCAGCTGCCTATCGGGCTGAGCGGATTTTGGCCTGGATTGATCCCTGGGCTTATCAGCAAACATCAGGCTATCAGACCGTACAATCTCTCCTGGCGATTGGCTCTGGCGGTGCGTTTGGGTCTGGGCTGGGAATGGGAGCCAGCAAGTTTCATTATTTGCCAGAGGCGCATACAGATTTCGCTTTTGCTGTATTATGCCAGGAAATGGGCTTTGTCGGGGCAGCTCTCGTCTTAGTACTCTTCGGAGCTATGGCTTGGTATGGGCTGCAGATAGCCCGCCGTGCTCCTGATGGCTATGGTTTTATGCTGGCGGCCGGGGTGACAACACTGGTAGTAGGGCAGGCCATCGGAAATATTGCCATGGTTTCAGGCATGTTCCCAGTCACTGGTGTACCACTTCCCTTCATTAGTTTTGGTGGTACCTCCCTTATTATCAATTGTGCCGCCGTAGGTCTCTTAATTAGTATCGGACGCAGGGCAAGTGCCAAAGCCTTTAAGCCAGGTCAAGCGCCACTAACGCCTACTCGTTCACAGTTAAAGCTGGTTAAAAAGAACGGACGTCCAACCGGCGCCTAATCTTGTGTTTAAAGGCCGCCCTTTACGGTAATAATTACTAATGAAATGATATTTCTATTCATTAATTAGTAAGTGAAATTGGCCGGTAATATCCAGAGGCTCACATTACGGGTGTAAAGCAGCTGGGCGTTGCGGCAATTTCCTCAAGGGGGCCTTCGCTTATGATTTGGTTAATCCGGGCAGGCGCATACCTTTTCAGCGGATTGACAGTGTGGCAGTTTGTCCAGGGCGCCGGTACGCCGGAGTCAGTCGGAATCCATCATCAGCTGGCACTTGACCAGCAACATGGGATGGTATTTGGTGTGTGCGCCGGTTTTAGCGTATATACAGGTTTAGATGTTACGTTAATCCGCTTGGCATGGGCGCTATCAGTTCTGTATCGTGGGGCGGGGATTGTGTTGTACATTTTGGCATTCTTAATTATGCCGGTTTCTTAAATATTATAGTAGATTCGGCAGGCTTTGTGCCTGCCGAATTTTTTTGTTCAAGTGAGGGACATTTGCTGCTGGCTTCACATAAAATACACTAGGTTAATTGAGAGGAGGCTTTCTTTGTGAGCAAAAAGACCAAGAGCGAAATGTATGCAGAACGCGGAAAAAGCAAAGTTATGAAAATGAAGGATGACCTTCATGATATCGATGATATCGATGATATATGTGATATGGATGATGAATTGGACGATGACATGGATGATATGTGTGATATGGAAAACAAGAAATGCATGACAGGCATGGATAAAGATATGGACGCTGAGCTGCCAGAATGTATTTTACTGGCTCATTCGTATGTTCCGTGGCAATATTATGAACAAGCGTTTACCCCGTCCGAAGCACTTATGAAGGGCACGCTGTTTCCGGAACTTTGGGGCGTCTACCCAATACCCAAATAGATAAAGCATGGAGGTGTAGAATAAGTGAAATATGAAAAACAGCTAGCGATGCTTAGGAAAGTTCAGGAGATGGAGTTTGTAGCTATCGAGCTTAATCTTTATCTGGACACCCATCCTTGTGACCGAGACGCGATTAATGATTTCAACTGTGCAGTAGAGGTGTTAAAAAAGTATAAGGAAAGATATGAAGCTGAATTCGGGCCGCTCTTGAATTTTGGGTTTGGCGGCTTATCCGAGGATCCATGGCAATGGGTACAAGGACCATGGCCTTGGGAACTATAATTATGTGATAAAGGAGCAGTGGATATGTGGATATATGAAAAGAAGCTTGAACATCCCGTACGCGTCACCTGCCCGGATGTAAAATTTGCCAAGATGGTTATCACCCAATACGGTGGACCTGATGGTGAACTGGGTGCCTCGCTACGATATTTAAATCAGCGCTATAGTATGCCGACTGATAAAGCTAAAGGGTTGTGTACATAATGATATGAAAGTTATATAAAAAAATCAAGTTCAATCCGACTATCCTTGTATATCCTGACAGACTTCACCATGCTTTGAACCATGGATTTGCATTCATCCGGGGTAGATTCTACCCACTGCCGTTTAAAGTTTTTAAGAACCGATAAGAGCTGATCAACAGACTTTACCCGCTCCTGCTCAG
>JAQSXM010000271.1 GCA_029256645.1 Sporomusa sp.
ATAGATATCAGGCCGCAGCATGGGTTCCCCGCCGCTAAAGATCATAATCTTAAAGCCGGCTTTCGCGATCTCGCTAAGCAGTTTTTTGCCTTCGGCGGTGCTTAACTCATCGGCCCGTTTAGCACCGGCATCACGATAACAGTGCACACAATTAATATTACACTGCTGGGTGGTATTCCATGAGATTATCATGTAGTTACTCCTTGTAATCAGTAAGATAGCAGGCTGGATCTTCACTCCACAGGTCGCCTGATACAGCTTCGGCCCTTATCCGGCAGCCACCGCAAAAGCTCTTATACCGGCATTCACCACAGCGACCGGTGACATAACTTGGTTTATCACGCAGCTTACACAAGAATTCATCTTGATTATTCTGCCAGATTTCACTAAAGGACTGTTTACGAACATTGCCCAGTGACTTATGCCCCCAGAATTGACAGGCATGAACCTCTCCCTGCGGGTCAACGTTAGCCATTTTCTGCCCGGCTGAACAACCGCCGTGCATAGACAAAAGCTCTTTAATCTCCGGTACACGGTCAGGCTGAGTGCGTTCAAAGTATTGCAGGATATAGATACCATCAGCATGATTATCTGTAGTAAGAATCTCAACCTCAATCCCACGCTTGTGGAAATCAAGAGTCCGTTCAATCAACAGTTCAATTGTCTGGCGCTTCTGCTCCGGCGTGGTGTCAAGTTCGGCCATTTCCCGTCCCCGCCCGGCATATACCAGATGGTACATACAAAAACGTGGGATCTTCTCACGTTCAACAATGTCTAAAATATCAGGCAAAGTGTGATAGTTAAGTTTATTTACAGTAAAGCGGATACCGGTCTTATTACCAGCCGCAATTGAGTTGCGAATCCCGGCAATCGTTTCCTGAAAGGCGCCTTTCTTGCCCCGGAAATAGTCATGAACTTCTTCGCTGCCGTCTAAACTGACACCAACATACTGGAAGCCGGTAGCTTTAATACGCTTGGCTATCTCAGGTGTAATAAGAGTGCCATTTGTCGAGATCACCGGGCGAATCCCTTTTGTAATTGCATAGGCGCCCAGTTCAAACAGATCATACCTGACAAGCGGTTCACCACCGGAAAACAGCAGTACCGGTACCCTCATTGCAGCCAAATCGTCAATAAAGGCTTTGGCTTCGGCAGTTGTAAATTCTCCGGCATAGTCACGGTCTTCAGCACAAATATAACAGTGCTGGCAATTCAGATTACAGCGATTAGTCGAGTTCCAGACAACAATGGGGGTTGCGTCTGAAGAAAATTGAAGCATCTGAGGCGGCAAATGCTGAGAACTGCGGCCATATTTTACGATGTCCGACACGGTAGCTGTGCCGCAAAGCAATTTAGTGCAACCTATCATCTTTATTTATGTCTCCTTAGCAATTAAGTTTTACTGACATTTTCGACATGTCTCAGGGTGTTCCCTGCTAACAAGCAAACTTTCATACTATTACATAAAATCAGGCTAGTTTTACTTATATACGCATTAAAGTTTTGCAGGCGGGTGGTGTGTTGGCAAAAACGGCAATCAGAACCCAATAAAAACTCCTGGACTGTAGTCCAGGAGTTTCAATCTTACATCATAACGCTTTTTCCAGCGTATCCCCGATATCTTTTTGTGGGCGGAAACCGGTAATCCGGCCTACCTCACTGCCAGCTTTAAAAACGATCAGGGTAGGGATACTCATCACATTGTATTGACTGGCCAAGTCTTGCTGCTCATCAATATTTACCTTAGCCACAACAGCCCGTCCCTCAAATTTTTTAGCAACCGCTTCAACCTCCGGCGCTACCATTTTACAAGGGCCACACCACGGCGCCCAAAAGTCTACCAAAACAGGTTTGTCAGATTTGAGCACTGCATCATTAAATTGTCCTGTGCTTGCTATGTTTAATTCACTCATTTTTTCCGCCTCCTCATATTATTATTGCTATTTTACAACAATATTAACCAGTTTCTGCGGTACAGATATTACTTTAACAACCTGCTTGCCTGCTATGAGTTCCTGAACTTTTCCCTGTCCGAGGGCTGTCTTTTCCAGTTCTTTAGCACTCAGGCCAAACGGAACAACAACCTTATCACGAACCTTGCCATTAATCTGAAGTACTATTTCAACCTCTTCCACTTCCATAGCTGCAGCCTCGAAGGTTGGCCACAGCTGCTTGTGCACACTGCCTTCAGCAATGGTTTCCTGCCATAGTTCCTCAGTTACATGTGGCGCAAACGGTGCAAGCATCTTTAAGAGCCCGGACACTACTTCCCGTGCCAAACCAGGTTGCGGTGTTACCCCCTGCTCCTTAAGCGCATACATTGCATTTACCAGTTCCATAATGGCGCTGATGGCTGTATTGAAGTTAAACCGTTGTCCAATATCTTCGGTTACCCGTTTGATGGTTATGTGCAGGATACGGCGCAGCTCTTTCTCTGCTTTGCCGAGTTGTTTGGGATCATAGACGTCAGCTTCCGCGTTAACAAGCGGTGCATAATAACTGACAATCCGCCATAAACGCCCTAAGAAGCGGTATGCCCCCTCGACCCCCTGATCACTCCACTCCAGATCGCGCTCAGGCGGCGCAGCGAACAGGATAAACATTCTGGCAGTGTCAGCACCGTACTTACCAATAATTTCTTCAGGTGAGACTACATTACCTTTGGACTTCGACATCTTGGCCCCGTCTTTGATAACCATCCCCTGGGTCAGCAGGTTCTTGAACGGTTCATTGACATTAACCAGACCGGCATCCTTGAGCACCTTAGTAAAGAAACGCGAGTATAAAAGGTGCAGTATAGCATGCTCAATACCGCCGATATATTGATCCACAGGCATCCAGTAATTGGCTTTGTCAGGATTGAACGGTTCATCAGTGCTATGGGGGCTGGTATAGCGGAAATAGTACCAGGACGAGCAGATAAAGGTATCCATGGTATCGGTTTCACGCCGCGCATTGCCGCCACACTTGGGACAGGTGCAGTTAATAAATTCTTCAGCTTTGGCCAGCGGCGATACTGACCCACTGGCAAAATCAACGTTCTCAGGCAATAAAACCGGCAATTGGTCTTTTGGTACAGGTACTGTACCACAGTCCGGGCAATAGATGACAGGAATGGGAGCACCCCAATAACGCTGACGGGAAATAAGCCAGTCGCGCAGCCGGTAGTTAACGCGGCGTTTGCCAATACCCTGCTTTTCAAACCATTGCGCGATTCGAACCTTACCTGTTTCATTATCCAGACCGCTGAATTCACCGGAATTGACCATCGTTCCCTGACCGTCAAACGCTCCGGCCATCTCACCTAGACTAAGCTCTTTGCCTGCTGGTTGAACTACAACCTTTTTGGGTAATCCATATTTGCCGGCAAACTCCCAGTCGCGCTGGTCATGCGCCGGTACGCCCATCACAGCCCCTGTTCCATATTCTACCAACACATAGTTTGCTACCCAAATAGGCACTTGTTCACCAGTAAAAGGATGGAGGGCGTATGACCCGGTAAAAACACCCTCTTTTTCGGTTTCATTTGATGTGCGGGCGATCTCACTTTGGCCCCGGACACGTTCAATAAAGGCTTTAACAGCCACTTCTTCCGGTTTGCCGGCGATAAGCCTGTCCACTAAGGCATGTTCAGGTGCCAACACAATGTAACTTACACCAAAAACAGTGTCATGCCGGGTAGTGTATACGGCAATTTTGTCGTCAATCTCAGGAACAGCAAAACTAAATTCAGCACCCTCACTGCGACCAATCCAGTTTTCCTGCATGGTTTTAACGCGTTCAGGCCAGCCTTTAAGGTCAGCCAGGTCGGTTAAAAGACGATCGGCATAATCTGTTATTTTAAAGAACCATTGTTCAAGATCTTTTTTTATAACAACTGAGTCACAACGCCAACAGCGACCATCAACAACCTGTTCATTAGCCAGTACCGTATTGCAGTCGTTGCACCAGTTTACTGCAGCTTTCTTTTTATAGGCTAAGCCGCGTTCCAGGAACAGCAAAAACAACCACTGTGTCCAGTGATAATATTTAGGGTGACAGGTAGCGACTTCACGATCCCAATCATAGGATAAGCCCAGTTCTTGCTGTTGGCGGCGCATATTAGCAATATTTTCCCATGTCCAAGACGATGGATGAATGCCATGCTTGATAGCGGCGTTTTCGGCTGGCATGCCAAAAGCATCCCACCCCATAGGATGCAGCACATTATAGCCTTGCATTACCTTAAATCTGGCAACAACATCGCCAATCGAGTAATTACGTACATGACCCATATGCAGGTTGCCTGACGGATAAGGAAACATTTCCAGAACATAGTATTCTGGACGCTGGCGATTAATTGTTGTGCTGAAAGCATCGTTTTCAACCCAGAGTTTTTGCCATTTGGCCTCAATCTCGCGTGGCGAGTATTTTTCATTCATCGAGTAATTCAATCCCCCTCGGACAGATAGTAAAAAAGTCCCGTGGCTAACGCCAGGGACGAGACTTCTCGCGGTACCACCCTGCTTGATGACAGTTGTCATCCACTCTTTAGCCTGTAACGCCGGCCTGCGTCGACCGCTGTTAGAAGTTCACAGTCGCTCCTCAGCAGTGAGTTCAGGTATAGTACAGATTGGCTCACAGCAACCGCCAACTTTCTGAACTGCACATATAGACTTACTATTCTGCCTCTACAGATTTGTATGTTCCATTATATAGCAATAAATTGCAAAAGTCAACTTGCGGCGATACTGACAAAAACTGTTCTATATCAGGTAAATAGTCATACAATAGTTCATAAGGAGGTGCATCATGTATAAGCTTATTATCGGCAATGTCAGAGTTACTGTAAATGATGACAGTATTAAGCGGGAGCAGGCCGCCGCATATGCCAAGCAGGCTATTTCCACCGCCGGCCAGCAAGGCAAGTTGCTTTCTCATGTTGAGCTGAGTGCCGGCCTGGACGGTATAGAAGTCGCCAGCACTGAAAAAGCCGGTTGCCGCATGGTCAGGAAAAGCATCAAACAAAGCATGTTTGATGGAATCCTGGATGCCGCCAAAGAAAAACTCTATCCCACTGGAACCTTTTCGCAAAAGGAATTGTGGTTTGACAGCGAGACCGGCCAGGAGTGGCGTGGCGTGGAGGTGGACACAGCCCGCGCGGAGGTTCTGGCTAAGTTAGAGGAATGGATCAAGTCAATCAGTTCTAATAATTAAATGAATGCGCAGTTAACTACGCAACAAAACCACTCAGAATCCGCAAAC
>JAQSXM010000272.1 GCA_029256645.1 Sporomusa sp.
GCCAGACCTGAAATAAGGCCTTGCAGGATTTTGTTTCGTGGCATCTTAAGGCTTGGCTGTTAATGCACGGTTAAGCAGGTCGCATAACAAGGATAATGCTTTAGGCAAATCCTCGTTGGACAGGTTCGTCCAGCAGATTCGCAGATGGTTTAATTCCGGTTCGGCGGGATAAAAGATTGAGCCTGGCAAAAAATGAATACCGCACTGATGCGCCGCCGGTATCAGATCATCAGCGGCGAGGTCAGGCGGCAGGGTTAGCCATAAATGCATTCCCCCTGCCAACTGGGGATAATAAATAACCGGATTTAGCTCTCTGGACAACATAGCGGCGACTAATTCGCGGCGTTGGGCCAGGGTCTGGTTTAGGCTTTTGATATACCTGGTAAGGTGGGGGCTTGTAAATAAAAGGAGGAGGGCTTTTTGCAGCCAGAGGGGTGAGCCCAGGTCGGCAATTGATTTAATTGCCAGCAGCCGGTTGTAGATTGAACCGTCAGCAGCCATAATCCCCAGGCGAAGACCCGGGAAAAGAAACTTGCTGAAGCCTTTTAAATAGATGACCCGCCCGGTCGTATCCAGTGACTTTAGCGGGGGCGGCAGTTTTTTTAACCCATTACCGGCTGAAAATAATTCCCGGTGCGGGTCGTCTTCCAGGATCAAAATATTATTAGCTTCAGCAAACTCCAGTATTTCCTTGCGGCGCCTGTATGACATGATGATTCCGGTAGGATTTTGAAAAGTTGGCACAGTGTAAATGGCCTTTATTCTCCCGCGTGAAGCCAGTTCCTCCAGTACATCAATCCTCATCCCGTCATGGTCAAGCGGGATTGGCTGGATTGTGGCCCGGCTTAAGCGAAATGTATCAATCGCACTGGAAAAGCACGGTGTCTCCATCGCAATTACGTCACCTGGACCAAGAAAGGTACGGGCGAATAGATCAAGGCCCTGTTGCGTTCCATTGGTAATGATAAGCCGGTGGGGTTCAAGCGTTAATCCGCTCTGGGTAAAGAGATAATGGCTGATTGCCTCCAGGAATTCCCGGTCACCCTGATAAGGTGAATAACTGCCCAGCGAGCGGGTGTGCTTGCTTAAGGCGTGTTTGATCGAATCTTGCAATAGATCAAGCGGCAGCAGGCTGTGGTGTATCGAAGCGGTAGATAAATCCAGTATCTCTGGTGGTAATCGCACCGCACTATGGCTCCAGTAGCTAGCCCGGGGGAGATAATCGGGAACAGATAACTGCCACTGGAAAGGCGGCAGCGCAGGATGCGGGGGCTGAGTATTTTGGATTGGAGTTACTTTGCATTTCTTAACAAAGGTACCCTTGCCTCGGATGGCGTCAATCAAGCCATCTTTTTCAAGCCCCTGGTACACCTGGTGGGCGGTAACAAGGCTGATATGCAACTGTGAGGAAAGCTGACGGACAGAAGGCAGCAGATGCCCTTCTTCGAGCAGGCCGGACTGGATACGCTGCGCAATTTCAAGTCTGACCTGCTCCTTAATAGTTACGGAAGAATGGCGGTTGACTGTGATATTCAATATGACACCTCCGGGCAAGTGTTATACTTGTTTGTTGACTGTTATACATAACTGATGATTATATATGTATAATACAATGTTGAAATATAACACTGCAATATCTGGCAGCGATTTTGCTGCCGGTAATTTCACAAGGAGGAAGAAATGTGCGTAAGTGGTATGATAGTGCCGTTTTGGCTATTGCCGCGGTCAAGAGAGATTGCTCAGTAGCTGCAGTTATCGCAGGATTAATCGCAGTTACCGTTTCGTATGCCGGGCCGTTGCTGATCGTATTTCAGGCGGCTAAGGCTGTACAGTTAAGTGATGCCCAGTTGTCCTCCTGGATATGGGCGATATCCTTTGGCAGCGGCCTGACCGGGCTTATTCTGAGCATGAGCTTTAGGGCCCCGGTCATCATCGCCTGGTCGACCCCCGGGGCTGTTTTGCTGGTATCGGGCTGGGCTGCCTATACATTTTCAGATTCTATCGGGGCTTTCGTTTTGTCTGCTGTAATTATCACAGCCCTTGGTTTTTCCGGCTTATTTTCCGGTATTATGAAACGTGTTCCGCAGTCGATCATTGCGGCAATGCTTGCAGGGATTTTACTGAAGTTTGGCGTTGAGGTATTTGTTGCTTTAAAGCAATTGCCGATCTTAGCTTCCCCGATGATTTTGTCCTATTTGCTTGCTAAACGCTTATACCCTCGCTATGCAGTTGCTGTTACACTGTTTGTCGGTCTTATAGCAGCTTATAATTTACATGCTCTCTCTTTTGAACATGTAAGCGTTGGCTTGGTTCAACCGGTGTTTACGCTGCCCACATTCTCGCTGGAAGCATTACTGGGGCTGGGGATTCCGTTATGTATTGTCACGATGGTATCACAAAATGCTACAGGAATAGGCGTATTAAGGGTAGATGGGTTTAACACTCCGGCTAACCCGCTGATAACTGCTACCGGGATTGCCTCGCTGCTGACTGCTCCGTTTGGTTCCCATGGGATCAACCTGGCGGCGATCACTGCCGCTATCTGCACAGGCAAAGAGGCTCACCCTGATTTTGACAAACGCTATATTGCCGGGATTGTCTGTGGTCTTTTCTACATGCTGGTTAGTATATTTGGTGCAACTATTGTTTCGGTATTCTCGGCTCTGCCCAATGAGCTGGTTGCAGTGATATCCGGGGTAGCCCTGTTTGGTTCACTTAGTGCAAGCCTGTCGGCGGCAATGAAAGAAGAGCAACAGCGGGAAAGTGGCTTGATCACCTTTCTTGTCACTATTTCAGGGATAACGCTCGCTGGTATTGGCGCACCTTTCTGGGGGCTGGTTGCCGGCATAATAACAGATGGCATACTTAACGGCAGGATAGGCGGTTTATTAAAAAGGTTAGTCACAGTTAAACCATAGAGTTTTCCCCCAGGCCACCGGCAGTTGCCGGTGGTTGTTGCTTGTCCGCTTTTGCCAAAGGTCCGGTGAAGCCGTGTTTTCTTTATGCTTGTCAGGAAGTTTTGTACAGGTGCCCTGTTGTACGTTGTTTGTGTAAATGATATGATAACCATGAGCCGTGGAAGTGGGTTAATGCGTTAATAAATCATACAGGTGGCGATAAGATGTTTGATATCGTGATTGTAAATGGTATTTTAGTTGATCCGGAAAAACTGACGCGGAGAAAGGGCAATGTCGGCATCAGGGCTGGCAAGATTGCTGCTGTTACCCAACAGGAAATTCACGGTATTGAAGAGATTGATGCTGGCGGTAGAATTGTCTGCCCGGGCTTTATCGACATCCACGGGCATGTGGACTGGCGTGCTTATTGCGGCGAGTTGTCACTGCGGCAGGGCATTACCACCACTGTTGGCGGTAATTGTGGTTTGAGTCCGCTGGATATTGAGGGCTTTTTTGCAGCCCAGGAAAAAGACGGTTTCATCATCAACCAGGCAGAGATGTTTGGCCATTCGATGAGCCTGCGGGATGCGGTAGGTGCCACAGACCCACACCAGCCGGCTACGCCGGAGCAATTGTCCCGCATGGAATATCAAGTGGAGAAAGCCTTTGCAGAGGGGGCTTGCGGTCTGTCACTGGGCTTAGCCTATGCACCAGGCAGCTCCAATGACGAAATATACAAGCTCAGCAAGTTGGCTGCACGGTATGGCAGAGTGGTATCGGTAGATACACGGATGCGTACCAGCATTGATATGTATTCACTGGTGGAAGCGATTGATATTGCCCGCCAAACCGGCGCCAGGGTTCAGATCTCCCATTTAGTATATCAATATGGTACCGGCGTAATGGATGAAGCTCTGGCAGTGATTGATAAAGCCAGGGCCGACGGCATGGATATCCGTTTTGACAGTGGTATGTATACCCAATGGGCAAGCCATGTCGGCGCCGTGCTTTTCAGTGAGGAATCAATGGAGTCAAATGGCTGGAAACTTGAAGATATTCTGGCTGTTACCGGCAAGTATAATGGTAAACGGTTGAATATGGACATGTACAGGGATTTGCGCACCAATGACCCTCATGCATCGGTGGTCGTGTTTACCGGGATAGAAGAGGAGATTTATATGGCCTTAAGCCATCCCTATGCAATGCCCTCGACTGACACCGGCGAATATGCGCCTGGTGAAGGGCATCCGCAGATTGCCGGCAGTTTTCCCCGCTACTTCAGACAAATGGTTGGCGAACGGTATGAATTAACGATAATGGAAGCAATCCGGAAAGCCACCTTGCTGCCAGCTGAGACCCTTGGTTTTCACTCCAAAGGTCGTCTGCGCGAAGGGATGGATGCTGATTTGGTTGTGTTTGATATAAAAGGTATTATGGATAAATCTGATTTTGGTTTACCTGATGCTATGCCTGAGGGGATTGACTATGTTTTTATCAGTGGTAAGCTGGTCCTTGCAAAAGGGCAACTCATAAACACCCGGGCAGGTAAAGCGGTTAGATGTACGACACCTGTATATGACTATACTATCTGACCACAAAGAAATGTTACTGCTCATCACCCCCTCAACCTCTGGTTGCGGGGTGTTTTATTTTGCGGAATGCTCTGTATGGAGACTAAACAGGGTCGTGTTTTCGTGGGAAGGACAAATAGTAAAAAATATTGGGATTAATAGTGATAAATATCACGAAACATCTTGAAAAACTTGGTTTAATGTAATATAATCTAGAACTATAGTATAAAGCATGAAAAAATACTATAAAAGTATGCAGACAGTATACTTTTTATAGTATTTTTAATGCAAATGACCAAGTCTTATATAAACCGGCTTAGTACGTTCAAGGCAATTATCATAGTTTTGGATGGCCGAAAGAGAAGGGGAGACATTTACATGAGTAAGATGAGTTTAAAGTTCACCGCCGTAGTAATTGTAGTTTTAATAACAGCCGGTATGCTGGCTGGTTGTGGCGGGATGTCCTCAAATGACATTAAAGTGGGTATCCTTAATGAAATGACAGGCGGAAACGCAACAATGGGAACCTCCTCTGCGAATGGCGCAAAGATGGCTATCAAAGAGGCCAATGCCAAAGGCGGCCTGTTGGGTAAACAGATTCAGGCTGTCATTGCCGATAATAAAAGTGAACCGTCGGAAGCCGCTAATGCAATGACAAAACTGGCTGCTCAGGATAGGGTTGTGGCTGTAACCGGTATGTTCGCCAGTTCTAATGCGATTGCAGCCTCCAGTGTGGCTGAATCGACAAAAGTACCTTTCCTTGCCGTAGGTGC
>JAQSXM010000273.1 GCA_029256645.1 Sporomusa sp.
TTAGCATATAGAAAACCCCACAGAATCACAGTCATGTGACTCCGCAGGGTTGCTACCCACGTGTAAGGCTTGCAAAGCCTCTATGCAGCTCCAGCATCGCTACTGGTATGCACACTCACCTTTGGGAATATTTTTGCATAATATTCCCAGAATGTCAAGAACAGACTCAAGGGGACGGTTCTCTTGAGTCACTCCACCTATTCTATTAAATCATTAAAAAGTCGGCGGTGTCATTGTCCATATGGAAATTGCGGTTACATCGCCGATATTGATAAAGCGGTGTGGCACAGTGCTATCCAGATAAATACTATCCCCTTCATGCAGGATATACTCTTTGCTGCCCCAGCGAATTTTCATGCTTCCTTGCAGCATATAGCCGCATTCCTCACCTTCATGGCAAATCAGCTCATCAAAATTCTCCATGCCTGGCTCGATTTTTATCAGTAAAAATTCCATCTTCCGGTTTAAATGGGGACTCAGCAATTCATAAGTAACATTTGAATTAGGCAGGATGATTTTCTTTCTCTCATCTTTGCGGACAACCGGATTATCCAGCTCGTACTCGTCAAAAAAGTAGTTGATATGCACATTTAATGCTTTGGCTACCTTCCAGAGGGACCCTACTGAAGGTACAATAATATCCCGTTCCATTTGGCTGATCAAACCGGAGCTCAGGTCCGCCTTCTGGGCAAGCTGCTCGATCGTATACTTTTGTTCCTTGCGCAGGCTCCGTATTTTTTCCCCTAGTTGCAAACTTTTCACCACCAGCTAATTTTATTTGGCGCATACCATTATGCCCGCATCTGCTGGCATAATGGTATGCGCCGCTTCACTTATGTGTTGCGTTCAAAATAAGGCAACCTAACATGTGGTGTGGTTTCGATACAGGGATTGCGAACTACCATATCCACATGGCAATTACACTTATTCTTCCCCAAATTATAGCTGTCGCCAAGAGCAAAATGCACAGTACCGGCTGCTTTCTCATCGACGGAAATGTTGCGAATGACCTGCCGGTGGTCTGGGTTAAATCCAAGAGCAAATTCGCCGATGAAATAAATGTCCGGCCCCTGCGTCCTGATATATTCTGCAAATTGTGGTGAACAATCAACAAGTTTGCCTTGCCTGAACTCAAGGCGCTGTGGCTCCGGAGGCAGCCAGGAGCGGCTGACAGTACCATCAATGACGATAACCCCTGTAAAGGTATCTTCAACAGGGCAGGTATAAATCTCCCCGTCAGGCATTTGCGCCAGCCCGTCATTGCGGCACAAGCCATTGGCAATAATCCAGGAACGCCCTTTGACCGAAAAAGTGATGTCGGTACCTGCTTCAGATGTAATATGGAAATATTCTACTTTAATAAGTTCCTGCTTTATTATCGCCAGTTGCTGCGCCAGAATAGTATAATCGGTGCTACCCCAGAATTCATCCTGTAAATAATCATCACGCCAGTCAAACAAGGATACGATCCGGCACCCGTCGCTTTGCAGCCGGTTGCGCAGACGGCGGCACAGATCATATCCAGGGGCCTCAGGCTCGTACAGCTCAATGGCGTGACTGACACCGTCCAGACCGGATTCTTCGCTAAAACCGCCCAGGCTATTGATTACCACAGTGGGATAAGGCAGCAGCCCGGCAATGGTTTGGGCCAATGCTTTTTTGCTTTGATAACAGACAGCCACCCGCCGGACCGGAACACCGCCTCCCTGCAAAGAAATAATAAGATTCTTCCGTAATTTATGCATTTTTCCTAACCTCCCAACAAGCAACCTGATGACCGGGGCCGCAATCCTGCAGCACAGGCATCGCCTGACTGCAGACACCGGACGCCTGCCGGCACCGGAAGCGGTACAAACAACCGAAACTTACCTGGCTTTTATTGTTTTCTTCACCATATTCCAGACAGTTGGAGGCTAACGGCTTGCCGATGGCAGGTACGGCGCTGATTAATTCCCGGGTGTACGGATGAACCGGATTGAGCATGATATTGTCAGCCGTGCCGGTTTCAAGGATCTTGCCCAGGTACATGACGGCCGCGCGATTGGCTACATATTTTACCACTGCCAGGTTATGGGATATAAAAATATAAGTCAATCCCAGCTTCTTTTGCAATTGCTGCAATAAATTCAGGACCTGGGCCTGTACTGATACATCCAGTGCCGATGTCGGCTCATCCAGAATCAATAGTTCCGGTTCAGTTGTTAAAGCCCGCGCGATCGACAGCCGCTGACGTTGCCCGCCACTGAATTCATGCGGGTAACGGCGCAAATGATCACTGGTCAGGCCGACAAGCTCCAACAGTGATACTGCTTTGCCGCGCATGTCGTCCGGAGTCCATTTTCCCAGAACACGCATCGGTTCGGTAATGATTTGCTCCACATTCAGCCGCGGATTCAGGGACGAGTAAGGATCCTGAAAGATAATCTGCAGGCGTGGACGTAACGGTCGCAGCCTGGCTTCCGGCAGATGGGATATTTCCACCCCGTCCAGCAAGATCCGCCCGCCTGTAGGCGCTTCTAAACGGACGATCAAATTGGCCAGCGTACTTTTCCCACAGCCGGATTCGCCGACAATGCCAAGGGTGTCCCCTTTATTAACAGCAAGGGTTACCCCGTCAACCGCCCGGAAGATTCTTTCCTTGCCCAGATAAGTCTTTTTTACAAAATATTTTTCAACAGCATCCAGTTCCAGTAATGGCTGCATTTCCAGCCTCCTTCTCTGCTACCAGCCAGCAGCGAACAGTATGTCCGGCCCGCACGGTGATATTCTCCGGTTTCTTGCCTGTACAAATAGCCTGCTTACAGGAACAACGCGGCTGAAACCGGCAGCCTGGCAAAATACTGCGCACATCCGGAACCGTTCCGGGAATAGCCGCCAGTTGTCCGGCCGCTGTGAAAAAGTCCGGAATAGCGGCAAGCAGCGCCTGGGTATAGGGGTGCCGGGGTGATTGCAATAATTGCGCCGTCCTGCCACATTCCACAACCTCGCCGGCATACATAACCGCCACCCGGTCACAGATTTGCGAAACCACGCCCAGGTCATGGGAAATAAAAATCACGGCAGCGCCGGTTTGTTTGACAGCCTCCTGCAGCAACCGCAATATCTGCGCCTGAATGGTGACATCAAGCGCAGTGGTCGGCTCGTCGGCGATTAAGAGTGCCGGTGAACATGACAACGCCATGGCAATCATAACCCGCTGCCGCATCCCGCCGCTCAACTCGTGGGGATAACTTCGCAGAATGTGTTCCGATTCCCGAATGTGAACAGCCTCCAGCATGGCTGTCGCATGTGCTTCGGCCTGCCTTTTACTCATATCCTGGTGGGTCATAATCACATCAGTCAACTGCCGGCCAATAGAAAACACCGGATTCAGGCTGGTCATGGGCTCCTGAAAGATCATTGCCAGCTCTTTACCCCTGATTTTCCTCATTTCCGCCGGTGTTTTCCGCGTCAATTCCTGGCCGCGGAAATTAATGCTGCCACCGGTAATAGCCGCTCTCCCGCCTGGCAGAAGCTGCATAATAGCCGCCGCCGTAACCGATTTGCCTGAACCCGATTCGCCAACCAGCCCCAGAATTTCGCCTGCAGTCACCGTTAACGATACCTCATGTAAAACCCGCGCTTGCTCACGGCCAATCGCGAGATCGACCACGAGGTCCCGGATAGACAGTACTGAATTCTCCATATACATTCTCCCTGCTTAGTTTTTAGCCCGCGGGTCCAATATGTCACGAATCCCGTCGCCCAGCAAATTAAACCCTACAACAGTAATAAAGATAGCCACTCCGGGAAAACCGGCATACCACCACTGGTCAATTGCATACGAACGGGCCGTGCTGATCATGGCACCCCATTCGGGAGTCGGCGGTTGGGCACCCAGCCCGATAAAGCTCAGCGATGCCGCAGTCAAGATGGCTTCCCCAATGCCGAGTGTCATCTGAATCAGCACCGGCGCAATACAATTGGGGATGATATGCCGGGGGATGATCCACAGCGGCGTGGCGCCAAAGGTACGCGCCGCCCGGACATATTGCCGTTCTTTTAATGACAATACCTGGCCTCGCACCAGCCGAATGTAAACCGGAATCTTCACAACCGCTACAGCCAGCATAGTATTAAACAGGCTGGGGCCGAGTGCGGCTGCCAGCGCCATGGCCAGAACCATGGAGGGAAAAGACAGGACAATATCGGTTAAAGCCATGACAGCCTGATCTGTTTTGCCGCCCTGATAGCCGGCAACACTGCCGATGATCGTTCCGGTCACCGCCGCAATGACAACTATAGACAGACCAACTTGTACCGATATCCGGCTGCCGTAGATTACCCGGCTCAGGATATCCCGCCCCATTTCGTCAGTGCCAAACCAGTGCTGCATCCCGGGTGGCTGTAATCTGGCCGGCACATCGATAGCAACAGGATCGTAGGGAGCAATCACCGGCGCACCAAAACCAATGACCAGCACCAGCATCACAATAATCGAACCAATAAAGGTCAAAGAGTTGCGACGTAAAATAGTAAATGTTTTGCAGGCACTCATCATATTAGTCGACCTCCCTGATTTGAGGGTCAAGCACCCGGTATAGCAAATCGACCAACAGATTGATCAGAACATACCCGACAGAAACAACCAGCGTAAACCCCATGATAGCGGGGAAATCAAGAAAAGCCACTGAATCAACGACATATTTCCCCATACCGGGCCAAGCAAAAATAGTTTCGGTAATAATGGCGCCACCCAGCAATTCGCCGAGAATTAACCCGGCTACCGTCACTGTCGGTAATAAGGCATTTTTCAATGCATACTGATAAATAATCTTCCATTCAGCAAGACCACAGGCTCTGGCTGTCCGAATATAATCCTGTGCCAACGCATCGATCATACTGGAGCGCACCTGCCGCGCGATAACCGCCAGTTGGATATAAGCCAGGCAACTGGCAGGCAGCACCAGGTGCTCGGCAGCGCTCACCACCACCTGCCAATTACCTGCTATTATGCCATCAATGATATACATCCCGGTTATATAGGCCGGTGGGCTGATAAAGGCATCCAGCCGCCCGGAAGCCGGAAACCATTGCAAATATTTATAAAAGATAATCATGACCACCAAGCCGGACCAAAATAAGGGAGTGGACACGCCGATGAGGGAAATAATCCGGCTGATGTGGTCAACCCACCGGTCGCGCCGGACAGCAGCCGCTACCCCCAGCAAGATCCCGAAAACCAGA
>JAQSXM010000274.1 GCA_029256645.1 Sporomusa sp.
CTTGGCACTTATTTTGCTTACACCGCGTTTCCTGCCTAAGATCCCCGGTTCGCTTGTCGGACTACTAACCTCGACGGCACTGGCAACGCTCGTGTATCCGGGGCAAGTGGCTACTATCTCTACGACTTTCGGTGGTATACCGGGCAGTTTGCCGCAGTTTTCGTTTCCGGCGATTACTATTGATAAAATCGAACAACTAGCCCGTCCCGCCTTTACTATTGCCATGCTTGGAGCGATTGAATCGCTGCTTTCGGCCGTTGTGGCCGACGGTATGACTGGGACGCGTCATAATAGCAACCGGGAGCTGATTGGGCAGGGGATTGCCAATATCGTGACACCACTCTTTGGCGGCATTCCGGCCACCGGGGCTATTGCCCGGACTGCTACCAATATTAAGAGTGGAGCAGTTACCCGCTATTCGGTTATACTGTCCGCTTTGTTCGTCCTGGCAACACTCCTCGTTCTGGCGCCTTATGCCGGGGCTATCCCCCTTGCCAGCATGGCACCGGTGCTGATGCTTGTTGCTTATAATATGAGCGAACATCATGCCTTTATTGCCATTTTAAAAACCAGGTCAAATAGTACCAGTGTTCTCGTTGTCACATTTCTTCTTACTGTACTGGCTAACCTGACTGTGGCCGTTGAGGTCGGGCTGTTACTGGCTATGGTGATTTTTGTAAAACGTATGAGCGAAATTCTGGTTGTAACCAAAGTCCTGCCTAATCCGGAAAACCATTTAACCAAAGTAGCGGCTCAGGATCGAATGGATACCCATGATTGCCCGCAGATAAGCATTTTTAGTATTGAAGGGCCTCTGTTCTTTGGGGCCGCTCAGATGTTTTCCCAGAGTATAATGGATACGATTCAGTATAGTCCTAAGATTGTCGTCCTCCGTCTTAGCAAGGTGCCCTTTATGGACCTGACCGGCGAAGACCACTTGCGTACCATTGTGAATAGTCTGCAAAAGCGCGGGATGATGGTATTGATTTCCGGCCTTAACGAACAACCGGAAAAAATCTTGAACATGACAGGCTTAGCAGAGACAATTGGGAAGAATAGATTTTTTGAGCATACCGAGCATGCTATTACTTATGCGTTGGCGCATGTCAATAAAGATAGCTGCCTGCGGTGCCGTGAGCGGATTTTCGAAGGCTGTGTTTCTAAAAGCGAGGTTGTGACTGCTGATGATGTTCCGGCATAGAGGATTCACCTTTTCTGCCCGCGAAATAATAAGAAAAGGAGGCCGGAAGTATGTGTGGAATGAATTGGTACCGGGAACAGATGGAAATAGTAGATGAGGATGTCAAGCGGCTAAGTCAATTGCTCAATATGATGGAAGAGCGGTACCGGCTGTCGCAACTGGCGCCGTGTGATTTAGAGAGAATTAATCCGATGATTATTAGTGTATATCACGACATTTCCTTCCGGATCGGTTTGCTAATGAAAAAATCCCCGCAGGATTAATACCTGCAGGGATTTTTTACTATTGCTATCTAAGGGAATCATCTAATCCTTCTTCCATTGCATCCCGGTAAGACGCTTCATTAGCAGTCGATTTGGAGATAATTGAGGAATTGATTTCGGCTCGGGACAGGCTGTTGTCACCGCCATTGTCGCTAAACTTATCTGTTTCGTTTTCAGGTGCATCATCAACATAGCCGGTAGTGGCCAGGATCAATTCGGCATCTGTCACACTGGAAAACATTCCTGGAATAAGTTTTTTCATCCAATCCCTCCTTGGTTTTAAGGTTATCTATAGTTTCTCCAAACTTTTGATTTCAATGAAAAATCCTTGCAGCAACCCTGTATAAAAAATTGTTGTTAAAGGTAGTTTTTAGAAATAATAATAGAGCGACATTAGCCGCTCTATTATTATAAAGGGGGTTATTGGGGAGATTTGGTGTTGGTAAGAGACTCTTGTTTTTGAAGGACAGCGTTAGCAGCCGGAGCTTGCTGAGCTGTGGTTTTGTCAGCGGCGGATTGACCTTGTTTGGCGCTTGAGCCGCCTGGTAGATCTTTAAAACCCATTCCACTCACCTCCAAATTTATTATTCCCTTTTTTGGATAAATATACCACTAAAATATAATATTTTAATAAAAAATAAAACAGGGTGGAATCAATCCACCCTGTACTATATTATTTGCAATTTTTTTCATCTTTTTTGTTTTCTTTGGCGTTTGGGCAAATTTCCTTACCGAACTCTACATTTTTGCTGCTCTTGCAATCTTTGTTGCATTGTTCTTGTTTTTTAGACATAGTATCACCTCCTCCTTAAAATGAATGTAGGGAGGGGTTAACTAGTCTTCAGTCATTTCGTGAATCATGAATTTGGCAGCCTGGTAAATAACTGCGCCGACAGCCACAGCTTTAAGCACCGAGGTTACATCCATATCCATGTCCATATCCATGCCCAACATCGACTTGCGTTTCTTTTTGTGAAACATATTTACCACCTCCTCATTCGATAGTGTAACCAAGGTATAAAAGAGCAACTCGAAGTAAGAAATGGATGAAAAACCAGTAAAAGAAATTGGTATTTAGGAATATGGAAGAATAATACGATAATATATATGCCGGGAATTATCTTAAGCCAAGGAGGCGGTTAAGATGGTGACAAAAATAGTACCTATTCAGCGCAATAATGACCGCAACCAGCGTGAGACCATGGACGGTGACAAAAAGCGAACACAGTATGGTGCTTCTTTTAAAGAAGTATTTACCAGGGAATTGGAGAATACCCTCAAAGTTTCCGGGTTAGATGCCAGAGCGCAAAGAATTATTTTTTTTCCTAAACGGTGACCTAAGATATTTTGGTTGCGATTTTTGTGAATTTATGAGTTAATTGCCTTTAATTAGGATATAATAGAGCTAGAATTAATATAAATGGTGATGCTTTGTGAAAATTAAAACAGGATTGGAAATTGTTAGAACACACCAAGAGTATGTAGATAAAATCAATGAGCTTGATGCAGCTGTGCATCGGCTTGATGAATTTGGTTATACCAAAATAGTACTTAAAGAAGAACTTGTCAAGTTAACGAGTGAATTACAGGCGCTGGAGAGTACCCGTTTTCAGGCGCTTGACCCGGTGATTATAACAACCTCATTGCTTGGCGGTCGCTAACACTGGGAACCGAAAAATCCGCGCAGAGTTTGCGCGGATTTTTTGTTCGTTTTTTAAAGCTCATCAGCACAGACTGTTTCGGTACCCTCTACACATTTGAATTCACTGCAGTCTTCGCCGCTGCCGATGTAGTCAAAGTACTCATTGTTACCTTTTAAATTCTTGCCATTCCAAAAGCTATAAATGGCGCAATCTTCTTTGCTGGACAAAGTATCACCTCCTGTTTGTATGGTGGTGTTAGTTTATCCCGATGGAGGCGGCAAAATCCTCGAATACGCAGCAAACGCCCGGACGAGTAAGTGCAGATAACCCGGTTTTGCGAGACAATGAACACGAGTTGAAAACATATAAACCTTATAAAATACCTTATAAATAATAGAGGGATTTTAAGCTAGATCAAGAATTATAAAGTAGTTAATATTCTAGAATGCTTCTCGTCAGCAAAGAGTAATCTTTAAGATACGGAGTGGTGATTATGAAGGGAACGGTAGTTGGCACATGGGTCAATACAGCCCGCAAGATATGGGGTGATGCCTTGACCACTGACGCAATGAGGCATGTTGGCTGGCAGTCTGATAAAATGTTTATGCCAACCGAAGAGGTTGAAGATGGTAAACCTAAGTCTTTTGTTGCTTATTTAGCTGAACGAACAGGTAAAAGTCAGGATGAAATTTGGCTTAATATCGGTAAAGACAATGTTCTGACATTTGCGCAGGCTTACCCGGCTTTCTTCCATCAGGAAAGTTTGTATTCTTTCCTGAGATCTATGTATGATGTTCATGTTGTCATGGTAAAGCGGATACCAGGTGCCAAGCCTCCGGAACTTCTGATTGATCCGGTATCTGAATATGGGGCGCTTTTGAGCTATCGTTCCAAACGCGGCATGTTTGGCTATATGAAAGGCCTTTTAGCAGGCGCTGCGGATTACTTTAAAGAAGACATTAAGACCGAGATTGTTGAGTCCTCGACAGAGCATCTCAAGATGGCCATTACTTTCCCGAAGCCGATTACCCATACTGCTGTTTACCGGCTTAACAAAGTACTGTCTTTTGGTGTGGTTAGAAGTATTCCGGCCAAGCTCGGTATAGCTGTTACCGTATTTTCGCTACTGGTTGACGGGCTGTTGGCGGCAATGAGTATACCTGTGCCGCTATGGACGGCATTTTTAAACGGCGCGGTGGCAGCCGGCGGTGCCTCGCTATTGCTCAGGCCGTTTGCGACGATCCGGGAAGAAATAGCTGGTATTCAGGAGCGTAAATATTTCACTGAAACCAAGCTGGATTCATGCGACGAGTTTGAAGAGATAATGAAAATGCTGGCTCAATATAAGCTGCGGGTTAAGAGCGAGTTTATCGGGTTTAAAGGCATTACCGACGAGATGAATAAGTACGGCGAAGATTTTAATGCACTGGCCGGACGCATGAAAGACACCTCGGACGAAATATCAGGGGTAGTACATGATGTTGCGACTGCTGCTACCAACCAAGCCATGGAAACAGCGAGCGCGGTGGGTATCTTAAATGGCAATCTTGAAACATTGAGTACAGTGGTAACTGAACAAAGCCGTAACAAAGAGCAGCTTGAGGCGGCTGTAGAGGAAATCAATCGCGGTTTTGCTGAGGTGCAGGCCTCGACCGCTAAGCTGGAACACAGCCTTGATAAGTTTTCTGAAGTCAAGCGTTCTGCTGAACACCTGCAGACACAAGCTACGAAAATTAATGAGATTACCGGTATGGTGGCTGCCATTGCCGGACAGACAAATCTCTTGGCACTTAATGCCGCCATTGAGGCTGCCCGGGCTGGTGAGCAGGGCCGTGGTTTTGCTGTCGTGGCTGAGGAGGTCAGGAAACTGGCCGAACAGTCGCATCACCATTCTGAAAGCATCTCAAGTGATCTAAAAGTTTTGATGAATATTATTGGCAACGTTGTTCAGATGATTGAGGATGAATTTGATATCCTTGCTGCTGAAAGCCGGCAATTGAATGCTGTTGTGACAGGTAGTGCCGAGAATGTTGGCTACATCGATGTAGTAGCTGTTAACATTGTAGATATGATTACCAAGCTTGAACAGGAGA
>JAQSXM010000275.1 GCA_029256645.1 Sporomusa sp.
AAAGACCAATTGCCTCTTCAAAGGTCGGAAAATTGATAGTATCCAGATCATCATGAAGGACATCAATAAAAAACATTTGTTTAAAATAGGCACAAAGTTCGCTTACCCGTTTAACGTCGCTGTAATTATTCTTATCCCGGAGTGCTTTAAAATATTTTTTAAAGAGCATGCTTTGTACCGGCGCACCCTCCGCGGCAGAAGCGCCGCCGCCCAAAAGGATTGTTGTTTTTATCATACCAAAAATTATTCTTTCCTTGATACGCAGGAGTATGCAAAAAAAAACGTCCAATTGCTGGACGCAGCATTATGCAGCTTGTTCATCACCTTTTAACATAACCCTAAATTCAGCGCCTGAGATAAATTCTTTAGCCAGTAATGTGTCTATAATTTGGGTGAAAGCTGTCTGATGATCAGTAAGAATTGCTTTTACCTGAGATTCAATCTGTTTAAAAATGCCGGTAATCGTATTGTGTAAAAGTTCTTTCGGCACATCATCAGGTGATACAATACCGAGCTCAGACATACCGCCAAATACTATTTCCTTCGCCATATCGGCAGCCTGCTTAAAATCGTTGGCTGCACCGGTACTGCGTGTACCAAGAAACATTTCTTCGGCAATCGCCCCGGCTACAGCTACCGCAATTTTGCCTTTGATGTAGTCAACAGTATATAAATAGATATCGTCCTGCTGCGTCTGCCGGACATAGCCCAGGGCATTACCGCGTGCTACTACATTCACGCTGGCTACTGAGCCTGGCGAAGTATACTCACTTAACAGCGCATGTCCGGTCTCATGCACAGCTATCCTATTTCTCTCATCTGTGTTTGGAATCCGGTCAAGCTTTTCACCCATAATTACCTTTTCCACGGCGCTGCGTAAATGCTGAGCAGTAATTGTTCCGGAACTTTCCCTAAATGCCAGAATAGCAGCTTCATTAGCCACACTTTCTAAATGAGCCCCGGAAAAACCAAAGGTGTCATTAGCCACATCGGCCAGTGAAACATCGTCAGCCAATGGTTTATTACGGGTATGCAATTGGAGAATTCTCATCCGTCCTTTCTTATCAGGCAAATCAACCTTAACCTGACGATCAAAGCGACCTGGGCGAAGCAGAGCCGAATCAAGAATGTCAATCCTATTGGTTGCACCAATCACTAAGATGCGAATAGCATCATTCTCCGACATACCGTCCATTTGCACTAAAAGCTCATTTAGGGTCTGATCATACTCCATGTGACCAGCGTTTTGGCCGCGTTTACCACCCAAAACCTCAATTTCGTCAATAAAAATAACCGCACTGGCCTTATCATTGCGTTTTGCCACATCACGGGCCTGCTTAAACAGCTGTCGGACCCGCTGGGCCCCAACACCGACATACATCTCAACAAACTCTGAACCACTGGCTGCTAAAAACGCCGATCCGGTAAAATGGGCTGCCGCCTTTGCGAGCAGCGTTTTACCGGTACCTGGTGGTCCATTGAGTAAGATGCCTTTAATCGGACGAATTCCTAAGGTCTTAATTTGTTCAACATCTTTGGTAAACTCAAGAGCTTCACATAATTCCCCTTTAGCCATATCCTGACCGCCAATATCATCAAAACTTATCAATTGTTCTTCAGCCATCCCTTTAGAGACTGTAACAAACGACTTGTTGCCGGTGCGCTTGCTATTGACATACAAAAATGCAGCAGCTAGTCCAACAATAAAAAGTATCGGCAGCAAATCAATCCCTTGAATAGCTAAAAACATAAGTATAGCTATTGCCATCCCAATACCAATCTCAAGATATCGCATCCTATTTCACCCCTTGTCTACTGTCAGCACGTGCAACTACCACATACATTTCATTTGTGCCTTTGGTCATTTGCAAATAAACTTTGTTGGTATCTACATAAGTCTGCGTTTCTACACCTGCGATGCTGGCCTTAGCTTCAATACGCTCAGCCATTTCCGTAAAATTCCCGGTGAAAATGGCTTCTTGAATCGTATAATGGATAGAATAGTAAAATTTATCCAGATCGGGTGTGCGATTATCCTGGATAATAATATCATATTTCTTTTGTCCGCTCACCTGTTTTAAGCCTTCAGCCATCTCACCATACAGCTTCTGTAAATTCGGCACATGAGCAAGCTTTACATATATTTTAATGGGTTCTCCAGTTCTTCCTTGTTCATTTAAAGGACCAATATGAACAGATTCTACCCCGTCGATATTCTGAAACGTTTTGTTAATTGGGTTAGCTACCGCGTATTTATTCCATAATAATTGTCCACCAAACAAGACAGCAAGCGTGAGCACCAGTGTCAGACCACCGACAACCCAGTTATAATCTTTTTTCGTCATGTACTAATGCTCCCTTCTTTAGATATAGATATAGATATTTTTCACCTTAATTCAATACTATTAGTGGACAAAATTATATCATGTATTTTAAATATAGTATAGCGTCAAAAAAAACCAGCTTAGCCAGCATTTGTAGGAATGTATTATTAGTAATCTGATCATAATAAGGATAGACCATAAATAACACTTAAGAAGGAGGAGTCATATGGATAGAATCGCTCTGATCCTTGTCATTGTTGGTGCATTAAACTGGCTGCTTGTCGGTTTATTTAGCTTTGATTTGGTAGCAACCATTTTTGGGGGACAGCAATCCTTCTTAAGCCGCATCGTGTACAGTTTGGTAGGCTTAGCTGGTATTTACTCTATGTCGCTCCTATTTAGAGATCGTAGCCGCATTTAGCAGTTAAAACACGATAATAAAACCCCTGCTCGCTTGTCAGAGCAGGGGTTTATCTATGATCTTATTATAATGGGAAAGTCACAATAAAGGTACTCCCCTTGCCTGGAGCACTATCTATACTTATTGTCCCGCCATGTGCCTCTGCTATCCATTTAGCAATAGATAACCCTAGACCAGTACCGCCTTCTTCTCTTGATCTTACTTTGTCTATTCTATAAAAACGTTCAAAAATCAGGTGTTGCTGCTCTTGAGGAATACCAACACCACTGTCTTGCACGATAATATTGACTCCTTGTTTCAAACCATGCACCATTTTAATCAAAAGAGTTACCTTACCGCCAGCAGAGGTATATTTGATTGCATTATCAATCAGTATCAGTAATAACTGCTTCATTCTTTCTTGGTCTGCAACAACAAAAATGTTGTTGCTGCCGCTCAGCTCCAGCCTTATATTTTTTTCCATTGCCGCCGTTTGAAGAATGCGAATAACCTGTTCAGTTACACTGTATAAATTAAACCTCTCTTTATGCATAGTTGTTACCCCGGCATCGCCCCGGGCCAGGATCAATAAATCAGACACAAGTTTTGACATCCTTTTAATCTCACTCTTCATATCCACAAGTACTTGGCTTGAAAATGATGATAAACTACTCTCATCATCTGTCTGCACCGCATCCACAGAGGTCATAAGTACACTAAGCGGGGTCCGCAGTTCATGTGAGGCATCTGCAGCAAATTGCCGTTGTCGCATGAAGGACTGCCTAATAGGTATAATAGTGCGCCCTGCAAGCGTATGACCAATAAAAGCTGCAATAAGGAGAAATAAGATAGCAACTGCAAGCAGTATCTCCATTAGTTTCTTTAGCATTTGATAATAGGCTGTTAAATCTTCGCCTACAAAAATGCTTCCTAATACTTGACTGCCGTCAGAAATTTTCTTGCTGCACATCATTACGAAAGCACTTTCACCATTCGCCAGAGAGAATATTTTTAGACTTGCCTTACCATCCTGTTCATTCCATTTTTGGATAGCATCTAATACCTCTGTACGTAATTCATTAACAGGCTCATCCTGTAAGACTTGTTTTCCATTACTATCAAACACATAATAAAATATTTTTTCTTCAATATTGTATTCAGCAGGGTCTTCTTGTGAGCGGGGTAGTATCTCTGCTTGTTTTTGTTTTAAAATAAGGACATGCTCTCTTGCTTCCTCTTCCGTAATTGCCTGTACATCATATTGTTCCTCATGGTAAAGTACCCAAATCAATCCGACATAACTAGTGATAATAAACGTGAGTAAAAATAAAACCATAATACCGGAATAGAGCATAGTCAGGCGGTTACGAATATGAGCAAACATCATTATCCTCCAATTTGTAACCTATCCCCCTGATGTTTTGCAAGACAATGTTTGCATCAGACCAATTAATCTTTCTCCTGAGTAATCGCACATACGCATCCAGATTATTTGATGATATGTCTGTCTCTAAGCCCCAGATCTTATCCAGGATCACCTCGCGGGGAACAACATGTCCTTTGTTTTGAACAAGCAAATCGAGTAACTGAAATTCACGGCTGGTAAGTTGAACCTCGATATCCCCCTGCCTAATACTACGTGTTGAGCGCAGGAGCATAAGGTTTCCTAACTCCACTACATCTTCTTGTAATTTGGCGCTGCTACGCCGTGACAGAGCCCTAAGCCTGGCAAGTAGTTCTGCAAATTCGAAGGGCTTTACCAGATAGTCATCGGCCCCTGTATCTAACCCCAAAACCCTATCTTCCAAGGCATCTTTAGCTGTCAACATTAAAATAGCACCTTGATAACCCTGTTTCCGCAACTGTTCACATACGTAGATCCCTGTATGCTCTGGCATCATCCAGTCCAAGATTATCACATCATATGCAGAATAAGTAGCGTAATCTAATGCCATATCTCCTTGTACTACCCAATCCACTTGTATCTCAGATTTTTCTAACATATGCTTAATCAATCTACCAAGTTTTGTATCATCCTCGGCCAGTAACACGTGCATATATAAAACCCCTTTATCTGTCACCTAGCAATATTATATCAGTTATTAATACTATAATAACTAAATCTAGTAGAATTTCGCCATAGTTGAGGGTTAAAAAATTCAGCGGATAGTTCTAATTACCATCGTTTTGTTCCATTATGCTAGTATAGCCCAGATAAAAGAATACTAACTCAAGAGTTCTAGAATGAAAGCCTGTTACCATCATCATTTAGTCTATAGAGCACAACTAAATATCACTCTGTGCTTATATCTAAATAAAATTAAAAGGCTTACGGGGTTTTAACCTCATAAACCTTTATTTATTATGTTATTTCTCGCATTCCCTCAAAACTAAACAATGTAAGTGTAAATGTATCTGCCAAATGTACCGACCTTGGAAGTAGTTTGGGGGTTACCCCAAACAGTTCTCCCTAGA
>JAQSXM010000276.1 GCA_029256645.1 Sporomusa sp.
GTAACCTTATTTGTTTTGGGGATTGGTTATTGGCGTAAAAATCGCGCTAATGAAGCCGGTAAACAAGCAAATGAAGCCAAGTGCAGCGACGAGAAGCATGGAGCTTGACCCGCGGTTTGCCCAGTCACTTGTTGATATTGTGGCAGCAGAACTAAAGAAGAATGTTAATATTACCGATAATCACGGCGTTATTATTGCTTCCTTCAGTAAAGAGCGTGTGTCGCATATCCATGAGGCAGCTGCCCGGATGCTGATAAGCGGTCCTATCCGGGAATTCTCGGTTACGGCAGAGGAAGAGCTACAGCTTAAAGGCGTCAGGCAAGGGTTTAATGTTCCGATTATGTTTGGCGACGGCTGTGTTGGCGTTATTGGTGTTACCGGAACTCCCGACACGGCCGCGCCTTATGCCCGCCTGGCAGCCAAATTTGTTGAAGCAGCTTTAGAATCTAATGCCAGGCAGGAAAAATTGGTGCGGGCCCTTAAGGAAAAAGAAGAGCTTCAATCCATTCTTTTGAGCAAAATAATTAGTGTCCAGGAAGAAGAGCGAAAAAAGATTTCACGGGAACTTCATGATGAAACAAGCCAGGCACTGACGTCAATCATTGTTGGTCTCAGGGTATTGTCTGAGCATGTCAATAGTGAAGGCGAACGGGAAAAAATTTTGGGAATGCGGGACTTAGCAGTAAAAACACTGGAGGATGTCCACCATCTGGCTGTACAGCTTAGACCTGCTCTATTAGATGATCTGGGATTGGTGGCGGCTGCCCAAAAGTATGTAGAAAACTATTCCCGTCAATATAGTATTGCCGTAGAGCTTAATGTCATCAACCTGTCGCGGCAGCGATTTTTACCTGAAATTGAAATTACATTATACCGTATTTTGCAGGAAGCCCTGACAAATATCGCCAAACATGCGAAAGCGACCCAGGTCAGAGTACGGCTAAAGAAGCAGCGTGATAAGCTAATACTAACCGTCACAGATAATGGGATTGGGTTTAATGCCGGTATTTTAAACGGTGTTGGCAGTGATACCTGTCTTGGCATTCATGGTATGCATGAGCGAATCGCTTTGTTGTTAGGTGAGTTTTATATTGATTCGGCCGAAGGGAAGGGTACAGTAATTACTGTAGAGATACCACTTTGTCGCCGTAAAAAAACAGAAAGCGGTTTGGGCCAAGCCCATTAACCGCTTTCTGTTTTTTAAAAGGAAGTGCCATATTATTGCTTGTAATGATTGTGGGGGGTGAGTCAGACCATCCAAATCTTACAAGCATTTATGAAGTAGAATTACTTCTTTTGGCCTGCTTTATAAGCCTTATCCAATAACTGAATCACATGAACAACATTCTGATTCAGGTTGTTTTGGACAAGACCGTCAATAATATGCATCCGGCAGGTACCGCAGCTTGTAGCTACAGTATCGGCCTTGGTTGCAGCAATATTGGTGATTTTGCGATCATTAATTTTGCGGGAGATTTCGTAGTTAGCAAGGCTGAATGAGCCGCCTGATCCGCAACAGCGGTCGGCATCTTTCATCTCTACGAAATTTAGTCCGGGTATGGATTTTAGAATTTGGCGTGGTTGTACAGTTACTTTGATACCGCGGGCCATATGGCACGGGTCATGCATAGTAACTGTGGCATTAACCGGGCCTAGTTTGTTTTTGTCAATTTTTACAACATCAACTAAAAACTCACTGATTTCATAGGTCTTTTTCGCCAGTTTCTCTGCACGCGCCTTCATGGCCGGGTCGTCATGGAACAGTTCGACAAATTCAATCTTCCATGCTTCTGTGCAGGAACCGCAGGCAGCAATGATATAATCAACATTATATTGTTCAAAAACCTCAATGTTGTGTTTGGCTAAAAGTTTTGCAGACTCCACATCGCCGGACATATAGATAGGAGTACCACAGCAGTGCTGCAGGGCCGGGATAACGATTTCGATGTTGTTGGCCTTCAGGACATCAATAACAGCCTGACCAACATCAGTATAGATATAGTTGATTGTGCACCCGGTAAAGAAACCAACCTTCATTTTAGGTTTGTCGGCTTTAATGACTTCCGGATGCTGGTTTCTTAACGGGGATGTGGCAAAGGGGGCTGTTACGCGGCGTTTATCAAGCCCCGGCATTGGAAAGCGGGCTACCGCGGCCATCGGGCGGGGCAGTTTTTTAAAGCTTAACGGACCGAAGAGGCCAGCCATCCTTAGTGCTAAATCGAACATAGTCCGGTTCTTCAATAGATTAAATACTTGTTTTTTAACCGGATGGAGACCGCGCGCTTTTACGGCAGCCTGTCGACCGCGCACAATAAGTTCATCGGCCGGTACGCCGCAAGGACATTTTACTGTACATGCTTTACAGGATACACATTTCGTCATCCACTTATCAAAGTTTTCACTAATAGGAATCTTACCGCTTAATACGGCTTCCATTAGTGCGAGCTTACCTCTGGCAACTGCGGTTTCGGTGCCCAATTCCTTATAGATCGGGCACACCTCCATACAGTTGCCGCACTTCATACAGTTGGCAAGCGCGTCCTGGAGATCGGCTAACAACTCTTTATCGCTCTCATTAATTGCTTGCGCTGTAACAGGTTTATCACTCATTTTAACACTCTCCCACTAGTTTGCCAGGATTCAAAATGAGGTTAGGGTCAAGGGCGCGTTTGATACTTTTCATAGCTTCCATGGCTACCGGTCCAAACTGATCTTCCATATATTTAAGCTTGCCCAGGCCAATGCCATGTTCGCCCGAAAGCGTACCGCCCAGCTTAATTGCAGTGCTGAAAATTTCATCCATGGCTTTATAGACACGATCCATCTCTTCTTTATCGCGAATATCGCAAACAATGGTAGGATGCATATTGCCGTCGCCGGCATGGCCGAAGGTTCCGATCGTTACATTATATTTAGCGGCAATTTGGTTTACGGCACGAATCATATCAGGCACCTTGTTGCGCGGGACGGTAGCGTCTTCAACAAAGGTAGTGGGGCGGAGTTTCGCCAGAGCTGGCAGTGCCGCGCGGCGGGCAGCCCACAACTTATCACGTTCGGCCGCGTCTTTCGCCAGCTTGACTTCGTCAGCCTTACAGGTTTTTAATACCTCCATAACTTTGGCCGCTTCTTTTTCCACAACCTCTGGAATGCCGTCGACCTCGATAAGCAAGACAGCCTCAGCATCGATCGGCAATCCTACTTTGGCATAATCTTCAACAGTGCGGATTGTGGGGTTATCCATGATTTCCAGTGTTGCAGGAATAATTTTGGCCGCAATGATTGCCGCAATCGCATTGCCGGCATTATCGAGATTTTTAAAAATAGCCATCATGCTCTTTTTAGCCTCCGGGGCCGGTACCAGCTTAACAATAATCTTGGTAATTACACCTAAAGTACCCTCGGCACCGGTAAAGAGTTTGGTCATGTCGTAACCGGACACATCTTTTACATTTTTACCGCCCACATTCATAACCTGCCCGCTGGCAAGGACAATCTCAAGACCCATTACATAGTGTTTGGTTACACCGTATTTGAGTCCGCGCAGACCACCGGCATTTTCAGAAACAGTGCCGCCTAAGGTTGCAGTAGTTACTGTGCCGGGATCAGGCGGGTAAATGAGGCCGTAGGCTTCGACTGCTTTATTAAGGTCGGACACAATGAGACCAGGTTCAGCCACAGCTACCAGGTTTTCAGTGTCGATTTCAATCAGCTTGTTCATTCGTGTCATCAGCAGGACAATGCCGCCTTTGGTGGGGACAGTACCGGCACTCAGGTTGGTGCCTGAGCCACGGGTATACACGGGAATCTTCTCAGCGTTAGCCAATGCTAATACTTTGGCTATTTCTTCGGTGGTTGCCGGTTTGATTACCGCATCAGGCATGTGAGAAAAGCCAGGGGTAGCGTCATAAGAATAGCAGTGCAGGTCCTCCACACTTGTCAGAACGTGTTCATCGCCAACAATTTTTTTGAACGCGTCAATATGTTGCTTTTGCATTTGCTCAGGCTCCTTTATTTTTTAAATTTTCACAACTTATAGGACATAGTACTTTTAACATTATTCTCGCTAAACTTTGCATAAATGTAAATCAGGTACTTACCCTAAAATAAAGTAAGAAAGTGCCGTAAGCAGTTGTAGGGCGATATCCGACAAAAAGTGCTGATTTTCACGTGCTAATCAATTTGTATTGGAGGGCATAATTAACAAGCTCTGATTTTTTTCGTACATTTAATTTATTCATGATTCGTGACCGGTAAGTGTCGACCGTCTTGGAGCTAAGTGATAAGTGTTCAGCAATTTCGCTATTAGTATGCCCCTGCGCCAGCAATCTAAGCACTTGACGTTCCCGGCTGCTCAACAAGGTATAGGGATCGCGCTGGTCACTTTTTTCATTATTTACCCGCAACAGACTGGTTAAAAGTGTTTGCGACATGGTTTCATTCAGGTACTTTTTTCCTGAATGAATTTTTATAATGCCTTCAACAAGTTCAGTATCAGCCGATTTCTTTAAGACATAGCCGTCAGCACCGGCTCGCATAACCTCTTTAATATACTCATCATCATCGTACATTGTGAGGACAAGAATACGGCAGGAAAGACCACGGGACTTTATCTCTTTAATACAGTCGACCCCACTCATGACTGGCATGGATATATCCAGCAACAGCACGTCAGGACGCAATTCTTCCACCATAGTAAATGCTTGTTGACCGTCCCCGGCTTCCCCAATAACCTCAAAGAGGGGCGAACAGTTCAGCAGTGCTTTAAGCCCGGAACGCAGTACGGCGTGGTCATCGGCAATAACAATACGAATTTTTTCCATTGCGTATACTCCCCTTTTAAATCCTAATAACAAATTTATATAAAGTTTAAGTTTTTTTCCACTTATGTACATTATTATGTTACAATGAGATAGTACTAAATATCAATTATTATTTGTCAGAATGGGGTTTGCTACTATGATTATGTTTGCCGTAGCATTATTGGAATTGTCGGCTAATATAACAGAATAGTCAATTATGGTGCACATAGAATGGCAGCGCTGGACATCTGGCGGTCGTACTGTGTGCAATTTCTATTTCTGACCTAGTACCTTGTCAGCCCTAATCCAGTGAATACTGACGGTCTATTTTCCGCAACCCTTCGTTGTCGTCAGTCAGCATACGTCCGGTATGCCTCCCTCC
>JAQSXM010000277.1 GCA_029256645.1 Sporomusa sp.
AGGTATGCAGTGTGGTGTCGTGGATTATATTATCAAGCCATTTACATTTCAGCGTTTTAAAAAAGCGCTGAGGAGTTACCAGCAATATTTTGAGAGAATAAGAAACAGCCAGCAACTATGTCAAAAAGATATTGACTGTTTAAAGGGGACATCGCTAAATGAAAATAATCCGAACAGCCTTGACGACTTAAAAGAGAATATTCCTAAAGGTCTGGATAAAGCAACCTTGGAATTGGTACTTAAGAGCATTAATCTGCAGACCGGATATTTTACTGCAAGTGAGGTATCTAAACTGGTGGGGATCTCACGAGTGACTGTCCGGCGCTATCTGAATTATCTGTATGGTAGTGGCTGGTTAAAGGGAATTCTCTCTTATGGCCCGGTCGGCAGACCATTGCATAAGTATATTAAGGATGATCCGTTTTCAATATAGCAATATACTTTGTTCTGGCAGAGATGGTAAACAACTCAGGAAAACCGAGCTGTTTAACCATCTTTTTTTATGTTTCTTAGGAGGCAAGCTTATGAATTATATTTACAAAATTATCCTTATTTACCATACAGTATCCAAGCTAAGGCGTGTACTTTATAATTACAACTGTAAGATGTTGCCAAGGAAGACCGCCTTCTAGAGGAGGATGCCGGATAATGGGAAAAACCCTATCCTTTAGAGTAGCAGATGCTATGCCGGAAGATGTTGGTCAGGGATATGTTCGGATTGATAATGCAGAAATGGATACGCTTGAAGTTATTATCGGTGATATTGTAGAGATTCAAGGCCGAAAAACTACCGTGGCCAAAATAGTCCCCTGTTTTAGTCAGTTTAAAGATCAAAATCTAGCTCAGATTGAATCAATCATCAGAGAGAATGCCGGCGTTGGTATTGACGAGCGTATAAGCTTAAAGAAGGCCGCACGTCAGCCGGCGCAGACAGTGATTCTGAGTCCATTGGACGTTACTATAGATTTTAGTGACGCCCAGGATATCAAACACCTAGAACGCGTACTAAACGGACTTCCAGTCGTGATTGGTGATCGGGTCAAGGTTAATCTAGCCGGTGCCAGAAGTCAGTACTTCACTGTTATCGGTACTGCGCCCCAGGGCCCGGTGGTCATTAATACAGGCACAAAACTTAAAGTAACCAAAGCCGACGGCGCAGAAGACCGAAGTTTTAGAGCGTCCTATGAAGATGTAGGCGGCCTTGACAAAGAACTCCAGCGTGTACGTGAAATGGTAGAGTTACCGCTTAAGTTTCCGGAGATTTTCCGGAAGTTAGGTGTGGATGCTCCCAAGGGAGTTTTGCTGTATGGCCCGCCGGGGACAGGCAAAACGCTGATGGCAAGGGCCGTTTCCAGTGAAACCAACGCCGCATTTATGCACGTGAATGGACCGGAGATTATCAATAAGTTCTATGGTGAAAGTGAAGCACGGCTTAGAGAGATCTTTGAGACAGCCCAAAGGCGGGCACCGGCCATTATCTTTATTGATGAGATTGATGCCGTTGCACCGAAACGGACTGATGTAATCGGAGATGTTGAAAAACGGGTTGTTGCTCAACTGTTAGCCCTAATGGACGGATTGAAAAACCGGGGTCAGGTTATCGTAATCGGCGCTACCAATGTACCTGACATGGTAGATCCGGCGCTCAGGCGTCCAGGACGGTTTGATCGCGAATTATCTATTAATCCGCCCGATAAAGTCGGAAGATTAAAAATATTAAAAATACATACCCGCTCAATGGCGGTTGATGCTTCGGTTGATTTGGAGAAGCTCTCGCAAATGACCCACGGTTTTGTCGGTGCTGATATCGCCATTCTCTGTAAGGAAGCCGGCATGAACGCAGTTCGGCGGTTATTACCGCAAATTGATTTTACAGCTGAGATTAGTGAACTAGATTTAGCAAAACTCAAAATAACTATGGATGATTTTTATGCTGCATTTCGAGAAGTCGAACCCACGGCCACCCGGGAGTTTTTCTCAGAACGCCCTAACATAAAGTGGGAGCAGGTCGGAGGTATGGCCGAAATAAAAGAAAACCTGCAGGCAATGATTGAGATGCCGCTGCAGCACCCGGAGTTATTTAAAGAATCGCAACACAATATGCCGAAAGGCTTTATGCTGACAGGGCGGCCGGGAACGGGAAAAACACTGATTGTAAAAGCACTTGCCGGTTCCAGTGAAGCGCACTTTATATCGGTAGATGCCGCAACCCTTAATTCCCGCTGGTTTGGTGAAGCCGAGAAAGGCCTGCGGCTGATTTTTAAACGGGCCAAACAGATTGCCCCCTGTATTCTATTCTTCGATGAAATAGACGCTTTGGCGCCTGTACGCGCGGTAACAGACCGAAATGGCACTGACCGGTTGGTAAGTCAGCTGCTCCTGGAACTGGACAGTTTAATGGACAGCTCCAACGTAATTGTTATCGCAGCGACCAATCGGCCTGATATGGTAGACCCGGCCCTTATGCGGCCAGGTAGATTTGACTTCATCGTAGAATTGCCATTGCCCGGGAAAGCGGAGCGCCTGGAAATATTCAGAATTCACACCGCGAAAATGATACTGGCTGAGGATATTGACTTTACTGGTCTGACGCAAGCCACTGAGGGTGCGGCAGGCTCTGATATTGAGGCTATCTGTAAACACGCATCGTTGTCAGCTATGAAACGCTATGTTAGTCAATCGCAGGGTTTAGCTACAAAGTCTGGTGCCTATAAGGTACTCAGCGAGGATTTTAGCTCTGGTCTGCGACAAGTATTAAAAAAATAGTGGCGTTATGCCACAACGGGGGTGAGTATCAAATTTACGTTAGAAGGGTTCTGACGGTCACCTGTTGTCAATTTCAAGTATAAAAAGGGGGAAAGAAAATGACACTGGCAGTTGCTGTTGATGCCAAGATGCAGGAAGTTACTGTATGGACTCGGGGTGTAACCCGGGCCAAAGAAGCTCGCGACACAGCTACCCTGCTCGCCAAAGCAGGTAGCCTCGAAGGAAAGTATAATCAATCCTTCGACAACTATGTGGATCTGCCTGACCGTATCAATGTTCCGGTTAAGAGCTATGCTCGTATCAGTTCTGAGCCTATCGAAACTTATTATGAATATGAAAACTACCGCCCTGACATTGTTGTAATTGATGAAGAAACTATCGTTAAAGGCAATGATGTCCTTAAAGGCTGCAAGGATGCCTGCGTTGTTGTCATCAATACCAAACGTGATGTAAATAAGCTAATTAAGTACCTTTCACCAAGAGAAAATGTAGTTAAGGTAAAAGCGGTTGCCGCTATTGCTGCCGACGATCTTGGCGCAGGTTTATTCCACACCTTTGATGGTACTGAAGGTTGTATTGATGATACCAAGATAGGTGCCGGTGTAGGCGCTGCTATGGCTGCTGCGGTTGCAAAAGCCAGTGGGATTGTTAAGCTGGAATCCCTGTTAAAAGTTGCAGAAAACAAAGATGCTGTGCAAAAGGGATGGGACACTGTAGTTATATTGCCTATTTGCAATGGCGAAGCCGGTTGTCCTACAAATCCCAGCCGACTAGAACTTGAATGGAAATAATCAGTTGGTAAAATTCAAGGAGGTGTAAATATGGCAAAGGTTTATAAACAAGTGCCATTTGCTGCTATAATTCCTTCTCCCCAGACCGAGAATGAAGGTATGATTACCGGTAACTGGCGGTTTCTTCGTCCAGTAGTTGACAAGGGTCAATGTACTGAGTGTAAAACCTGTTACATTTATTGCCCGGATGCTTGCGTTAATTTTGCCAAGGACGACGGAGTCAGCTTCAACCTTAAGTATTGTAAGGGTTGCGGTATCTGCAGCAACGTCTGCCCGGTTGGGGCAATAAGTCGTGTGCCTGAACTTGATTTTGATGAATAAGGAGTGAATAAGATGCCAATTAAGAAAAAAGGTACAGGTTTAACTGCGGTTGCAGATGCTTGGCAGCTTGCGGATATTGATGTTTCAGCATCCTATCCTATTCGCCCGTATACTGCGGTTATGGCTGAACTGGCAAAACGGATTGCTAATGGCACCATGCAATGCGAAATGGTTCATGGTGAAGGCGAACATGCGCAGTTTAGTATTGCTCACGGTGCTTCCATGGCGGGTGCCCGTGCTACTACAGGGACTTCCGGTGTAGGTGTTACCTACGCATTTGAAACTTATTCACCAATTGCCGGCAGCCGGTGCCCAATCCAGGCCCTAATTGGTGACCGTACTCTTGATCCCCCCGGAGATTTCGGTTCTGAGCACACTGACTGCCTGACCCTCCGCGATAATGGCTGGATTTATGGCTGGGCTCAAGACGCTCAGGAATCCTTAGATAATAGCTTGATTTACTTCCGGATTGGTGAAGATCCTGAAATCATGCTGCCACAAATCGTGGCCATGGATGGTTATTTTGTTACCCATATTGCTCAGGATTATATAATGCCGGATCAAGAGCAGGTTGACAAATTCCTGCCTAAGTTTACTCCGAAATTCCGGCTTGATGTCAATAACCCTGTTATCATGGGACCGCAGATCGAACCGGAAATGGGACCTCCGCTTGAATGGGACCGTCACATTGTCATGAATAAGGTTAGAGAAAAAATTGTTCAGGTAACTGAAGAGTTTGCACAAGTATTCGGTCGTAAGTATGCTCCGTTTGTTGAAGAGTATATGACTGAAGATGCTGATATGGTATTTGTTCTGATGGGTGCTCATGCGGTTACCTGCCGCAGTGCGATCAAATATCTCCGTGAAGCTGGCTATAAGATTGGTTTGTGCAGATTGCGCTGGGTTCGTCCATTCCCGGATGAAGCACTTGCTAAAATTCTGCCGAAATTTAAAGTTGCTGGCGTTATTGACACCGGTACATCTTATGGCGCTCCTTGCGGCGGCGGCGTTCTCTCGAACGAGGTTAAAGCTGCTATGTCCGAAGTTGCGGGCAAACCGATGATTCAAAGCTTTACCTCCGGTTTGGGCGGCGAGACTATTACTCATGAAGAGTTCTTTGCTATGGCCGAAATGATGAAGCAAACCCTGCAGGCCGGCAAGGTTATTCAAAGCGGCACTTGGGTTAACTTCAATGATTATCATGAAGGCGCTTCTCAGGTCAATGCTGCTAAAAATGAAGCTGCCCCCAGTAAATAATAAGGAGGAGTAAACGATGGCAGTTGCT
>JAQSXM010000278.1 GCA_029256645.1 Sporomusa sp.
CTTCCAGCATGGCTTTTTCATCATCAGTTAATCTCATCCACCATTCCCCCTTGCGACTTTCTCGGCAAAGCTAACCATACGGCTAATTAGCTAAGCTGCTGGTTCTGTTATATTCTTGGATTTCGCAAAGACATTTCTCAGGATCAGCAGTACGCAAACAATGAAGAAGGTCGGCGCAACGACCATCCAGGAAGCTTTGGGTCCCTGAAAACCCAGTACCTGCGAAGCGTACACCAAAAAGGGAGCCCCAAATTTTCCAACTCCCATTGATGCTACAAAGAAAGACATTGCCAGTGTAGCAGCTGACTTATGGGCACTTTTAATTGTTCTAATAGTAATCTCAGGATTATACAGCCCAAATCCCAGACCAAATAGAGCAGAACCTACTATGTATAAAGAGTAACTGTCGGCATTAACAAGTACTGTGAACGCAATACCCAGCAAGCCGGTAGAAAGAGCCAGCGTATATGCCTTGAATAACCCTAATACCCGTGAATATAAAATACCTGCAACAAACGCACCGCCTGTAAATGTCGTAAGCACCACTCCTGCCTGCGCCGGTCCGCCGGCCTTGGTTGCAGCCATAACGATAGCGGCGTTGGTCACAAAAGAGAACTGCAATATGTTGAACACGATATTAAAAAGATATATCAACCAGGTTTTCGAAGTTAGCCCCCCAAAATTAGCCCCTGTAGATTTTACCGGTGGCCGTTTTTCCGGTTCAGGCATTTTGAACATTACCAGCAAATAAACAGGAATAAGCACAAGTAAGCCTAAGAAGTTATACCGCCAGTCAATAGCAGCCAAATATCCGCCAAGCATCTGAAAAAGTACACCAGCCGCCGCTCCTACCGAACTCTTATATCCCATTAGGGTGTCGCGTTCTTTGCCATCAAATAGATCGGCGATCAGAGATGACGCCAAGGGGAATGTCATACCAAAACCTAAACCGAAAATAGTCCTGACTATCAGAATGAACGTCATATCACCATAAAAGGCGGGAGTTATCCCGGCAACTATTTGTATTAATATCCCAATATACAATATTTTCTTTTTGGGCATAACACGCTGGAGCTGGGCTGTGACTAATGAGCCAAATATCATCATGATTGCCGGAATAGAAATAATTTGTTGAATGGTTACTGAACTAGCGTTGGGAAATGCCTGCTTTATTGCCCCTAATGCCGGACCAGCCATATTATTGGTATAAAGCATAGTGGCCACCGATAACACCGCCGCCTTAGTTACCAGGCTTTGTTGATTATCATTCATACTAATCACCCTCTCATTTTGTTATACCTTTTGACCATTTTTTCATAGCAAATTGGTACTTAACCGCCCCTGCAGTGCAGCAATATCGATACCATGCACACTACCCTCACCAGCCAGATCCAAAGCATGGGCCGCCGCCGCCCCGGTAGCAATACATGGGCCAAGTACGCGGACACTTGATAGTGCTTCCACATCGGCATCGATACAACGTCCAGCAGCCACTAAATTGTCTATATCCGGCGGAGTCAGGCTGCCAAACGGAATAAAATGCACGTGATCTTCAGGAAATATCTGCCATGAGAAGCCTTCTGACTTAGCATGCAATTCCATCGGCCACGCGGTCCGGGCAATTGCATCAGTAAAACGCGTACCTGCCCGCACGTCAGCGGCAGTTAATTGCTGGCGTCCTACTATCCATCGTGTCTGACGAATCCCGGGCAGACCATACGCACGAATACGTGCCTGACCGAAAGCAAGGGGATATTCCTGTTTTAAAAATTTAAATACGGCATCTGCCTGTTCCTTGCCAGCCAGATCCTTAGCAGTTGCGGCAAGTGGTTCTAAAGGCGTCTCCACATGGGTCATGTTGATAAAAGCCATTTCTTTTTCCGGGAAAACGAATACCAAACCATCGGTACGCTTCAACCCATACTCCTTGGCTTTCGCCTGTTGCCTGGCAACAAAATCTTCTCTTGACGGTTGCCGGGCAACATCAATTCCGTCAATCACGAGCATATGCGAGCCATAAATAGAACCATTTGATGGCTCACGGCAGGGAAGTCCTGCCTGCCAGGTCAGCGCAGCATCACCGGAAGCATCGATAAACCCAGTGGCTTTAATACGCACTTCACCGTAGCGAGTGGCAACATCTACAGAGCTGATGCGCCGGCCTGCCCGGGTAACAGCTCGCAATATGCCGCCAAGAATCGCAGTAATACCCGCAGCCCGCACTGCTTTTTCAATCCAACGCGCCAACGCCAGGTCATCATAAATCACTGATCCTAAGCCGCCATGAAGAAAATGAAGCGCACCCTCTGCCTTAAGGTCACGCAGCATATCATCGGCAATCCCATGGGTGAATTGGCTGGTATTGGGATAATTAGCAAACAGTCCGCATAAAACTCCGATTCGGGCATTCACAGCCTGACCACCAAGGGTCGGCAACCCATCAACCAGAATCACTTTACGACCAAGGCGTGCAGCTTCCCAAGCAGCGGAGACACCGGCAAGGCCCGCACCAATAATACATATATCTGCACTTACTTCCCGGGGCATTTCTCCAATCTCCTTGCAAACTGTACGGGTAACCGGCTTATTTTCCTGATCATCTATCATGTAAGCACACCTCTCTCCACAACTTAAGATTTATTCCGATACTTCTCCAATTAAAGATTCATGCATTGATTCAAACTCTGCAGGTATTCAGTCCTCCCATCTATCTGCCTAGTGCACAAGTTTTATACGAGATAGATCTCCTTTTGATTAGCGCGCTGCTATTTCTACCTTCCTAGTGCGCCCGCATTTTCACTTTTTTCTCTATCTCGCTATATCGCGCAAGCCCTACATGCCTATAGGATAGTAAAATCTAAAAATAAAATCTGCAACTTTAATTACAAATTGTAAAATTTTAATTCAAATGATAAAGAGAGCTAAAAAAAAGAAACTGGCTGCATCAGTCAGTTTCCTTAATATAAAAAGTGGTTCAGTTATTATTTTTTTATTGCTGAGCAAATCTCAATAATCGCTCTACGTCATTTATTAACAGCCGGCGTTTGCTGATATGGCCAATGATTCCTTCACGTTTAAGTTGTCCAATGACGTTAGTTAAAGTCACCCTGTGTACCCCCAGAATAAAAGCCAGTTCTTGCTGGGAAATCCCTTTTGAACATCCTCTGTTACCGCTAACCAGACTGTCACTTTCCCGTTGCAATATATAATGCAGCACCTTACATACCCGCCTGGGCAACGCCTCCAGGTCTCCACCACGGTTAACCCCGAGAAAGATCTTGTAGGCCATACTTTGAATCAGATTTGCCACCAGTTCAGGGTAATTCACAAGTATCTCATTGTTAAAGCAGGTACGGGAAAAAGTGTAGATTTCACAATCCTCGATAGCAATAAGGGCATTACACATATTTTTGATTGGCCGCCTGTCAAAGAAGGGAGCCGCGCCAAAAAGGTTCTTTTTATCCAAATACCAGATAATTTTTTCGTCGCCTTCCGAATTCAGTTTGGAAAACTTAATTTGACCAACATGTAGGTAATACAAATGATCTACCGGCTGACCATTACCAAGAATAAGGCTGCCTTTCTTATATAGATGTTTTTGCCCTAAATGCAGAACTGATTCCCAAACATGATTCTGTGCACAGATCCAAGGTGAATTAAAGTCCTGAATTTGATTAGTTTGCATAACGATATATTCCCTCCTATCCGCTCGAGTGATAATTGCTCCAGCCATGGTTTGCCCGTTCTCGTATTCACCTTCTTTTCTTATTAAATCAGAGTAGTCAGGATTTGACGTATTATTAATCCTGTCAGGTGGTACCAACGAATCAGGGGTTAGTTGTGATGCTTTTTAAAATCTTCAATTAATTAGACTGCTACAGCCACCTATCCTTCAACCTTACTATGTAGCATTCTCCGGCTGGAAAGCTATATTAATATTTTTCGTCTTTTTTCTACATTATTCGATAACAAATAACATAAATCCTACTTGAGCAAAATAATCACTCATCGTCAATAATTGTTTCTTTCCTACTAAAAGTCAAAGTAATCTTTGTTACATTTAAATATAGTAAATTTTGAAAATTAAATCTGCAAATTTAGTTACAAAATACAAATTTTTATTTTAAAGCGCAAAAAAAACTGACTGCATCAGTCAGTTTTTTACGATCAATAAATGGCACCATTTATATCTGCATAGTATTTATTATTAATAATCTCATTGCACTGGATTATCAACTAGCACTGAAGTTATTAATTTCCACTAGATTAATGATCTTAGGGCAGAGACACCTGATATTTTTTCTTCATGGCTAATTACTAAAATTCCAATATTATTGACTTGGGAACAAGACAATCCGAACACGTTTCATACAAGCTGTGCTTCCATGGGATTAAATGCTATCTTGAGATGCATCCCGATTGATACTCTGCTGGCAACCTGTTCCCGTGGAACACGCACTGTCAAGGACACGCCTTTCGTCTCTACCATAATACGGTACATTCCGATCCCTGGCACTATCTTGGAAACATTCCCTTCCATAACTATCGATGAATTATACTGGTATGATAATTGTTCATCAAATATATACAGAGCATCTCCCGGAAGGCAGCAGACCGTCGCCACTGGCACGACCTCGCCCATCCAGGCAAAACGCACACCATTAACCAGTTCTATAAAAATATCATCACCCTGCTTTTCCACTTGGCAGGGTAAAATATTGTCCATCCCGATTAAACTAGCAATTATCGCATTCACCGGGCGCCGTAAGATTACTGCCGGCGAATCGTCTTGCACAATACAGCCTTCCTGCAAAACCACAGCCCTCTCGGCAAAGTACAAAACATCATTAAAATTATGACTGACTAATATGACCGTAGTGCCCCGTGCAATAGCTACCAGCCTTAATTCTGCTAATAAGGTATTGCGAGTCGGCGAATCAAGAGCTGCAAACGGCTCATCCAATAATAAAAGTTCAGGTTCATACACCAGAGCACGGGCCAGACAAACTCGCTGCGCCTCTCCGCCAGACAATTTGCGTGCCATCCTGGTCGCCAAATGGGCACAATGAAAATCCTCTAATACCTTATTAACTTTTCCCTTTATGTCCCGCTCAGCCATGCCGCGAAACCGTAAT
>JAQSXM010000279.1 GCA_029256645.1 Sporomusa sp.
AGTCGAGGCGGCCGCGCCGTTTGTTGGTGTCAGATTAAGGGTAAAGGAAGTATTATAGGTGCCATCATCCACAATATTGCCCTCGCCGTCAAAGGCGACCGTACCGCTGTTGTTGCTTAAAGTCAGACCGGAATCGGCAGATGCTGCTTCCCAGTACCAGGTTATTACCGATTGGCCGTCAGAAGTGGCAAGCTGGGATTTATATAAATTCACCTGTACATCATAGCTGTTGCCTAACGCATCATATACCTGCAGCGTTGTTGTTCCATCAGGGCTGCTGCTGTCATAGTCGGTGCCGGCTGCCGACACACTGGTACTGGTTGTGTCGGTAGTGCCGTCTATGGCCCCGAAAAGCTTGGCCAGAGTGTTATTGGTGCCGCCTAATTCAATGGCCGCCGTGTTGCCGGTGGCAGTGGAGGCCAGTTGAATATAGCCGTTAGTACCGTCGCCGGCATTCCAGGCGGCAGTAACACCGGCACCTGCGGCATTAATATTGTCAATGATTGTTTGCACGGTATCGCCGGCTGTAATGGTAACACTGGTGCCGTTCACCGTAATAGTGCCGGCAAAAGTAGTACCTGCATCATCTGTTACCGCTGTCAGTCCGGTGGCGTTTAGGGTAGCATTGGCAGCACTGCCTGTTGTTGCTGCCGCTGCCTGGGCATCAGCCCCAGAGTCTACGCTGCCGCTAACGGTTGCTGTGCTAGTAGCTGCAGGCGCGCTGATCTTTTTATTTCCGGTGTAACTATCTGAGAATATGTTAATCGGTTCAACGTCTGTCTGGGTATTGTAGGTATAGGTTCCATCAGCATTCTCGGTACAATCCATCCACCCGCAGACCGTATATCCGTTAACAGTCAGATTGCCGCTGGCATCTACCCCAAAATTGCCGGCCCGGGTAAACTGATACTCACCACTGCTACCGCCTTGCACAATAAAATACCCGCTGCCACTGATGGAGACATCGCTGGTATTGCCTGTTGACTGGGTGCTGCCTGTGGCTATATTGGTCGATGTCGACGCCACACTTACACCCGTACCAATTTGCTTGGCGTTTGTGCCGCCAGTACCGGTAGCAGCATTGGCTGTAGTGGAGCCGCTAATCGTCTGGCTTAACAGGTCGGCAAAACTCACTGTTTGTGATTTGTAGCCGATGGTACTCACATTTGAGATATTGTTACCGATCACATCAAGCTTGGTCTGTTGCGCCTTGAGACCGGAAACCCCCGAATAAATTGAACTCATCATAATAAAATTGCCTCCCAAAATTCTATTTCATCAGTCATTCAGAAATAGATGTCAGCCTCACCGTATACGGAGTCCAGCTGATTCTTTCCCGCTATTGTGCCCCGAAAGACGACTTAGCTGCTCGCTTCAGCGACCTTGGAAACCGAGCTCAGTGCGATTTGTGTACTGCCAATATTCAGATAGGCGGTACCGCTTTTGATTGTTACCGAATCCACGGTGCCGGTGGCGCTTGCGGTTGCCCCGGTGGCATCAGTTGTGGCATAGGTAACAGACTTGCCAATTAAGTCATAGGCCTGGTAGGCATCGACGCTGTTGCCAATGGTGTTAAGCTTATCCAGCGCACCAAATTGAGCCAACTGAGCCACATATTCGGTACTGCTTACCGGGTCCTGCGGGTCCTGGTATTTGAGTTCTGTCGCCAGCAGCTCGACGAAATCGTTAAAATCCAGCGAACTTGTTCCGGTGGTGCTGTCAGTGTCTGCAGCCGTAGTGGTGGGCGTTTTCCAATAGCTGGTTGTGCTTGATACTGAACTTGTACTCATGTTTTTTCCTCCCTGATTTCTGTTATGTACAATTTAAAAACTATTTTTCAACATTATTCTCGCAAAAAAATGTTTAGTTTTTATTTAGCGACTAAACAAGCACAAAAAAATATCCCGGCAGCCTTCGTGCTGCCGGGATTAAGTGATTTCAAGGATTAATGCCGTGATTGTATTATCAGTTCCTATTCATACCTGAGTGCCTCAATAGGATCAAGCAAGGCAGCTTTACGGGCAGGATAGATACCAAAAAACAGGCCGATAAACACCGAAACGCCAAATGATGCCAGGATGGCTGCCCCTGATACTACAGTATTCCAGCCTGCCACCAGCGATATCACCCGCGCACTGGCCACCCCCAGGGTAATACCAATCAGACCGCCGGTGACACCGATTGCTATTGCTTCTATTATAAATTGCATAAGGATGTTTCTATAGGTGGCGCCCAATGCTTTTCTAATGCCGATCTCCCGTGTTCGCTCAGTTACCGAAACCAGCATAATGTTCATAATCCCGATGCCGCCGACCACCAGGGAGATAGCGGCAACAGCGCCTAAAAACAGAGTAATCGTGCCGGTAGTTTCCTGCATAGTAGTCATTAGCGCTGTCAGATTCCGCACAGAAAAATCATTCTCAACATTTGCCGCCAGGTGATGGCGTGCCCTTAACAGCGTGGTAATTTCGGCCTGAACCTTGTCCATTACTTTATCGTTTTCCACCTGAACACTGATATTATTGAGATACGCCTGGCCAATAAGCCGGTCTTGCGCAGTTGCTAACGGTACGAGAACCGTGTCATCCTGATCCTGGCCCATCGAAGACTGTCCCTTGCTCTTGAGCACCCCGATGACACGAAAGGGAGCCTTGCCAATACGGATAGTCTGGCCTAGTGGACTAGCCCCGCCAAATAGATTTGTCGCTACCGTCTGGCCAAGTACGGCAACGCGGGCCCGTGAATTCTCGTCACTGTTACTAAAAAAGGAACCTGAATCAACCTCAAAATTCCTGATCTGCAAAAAATCCTGAGTAGTTCCCTGGACAGTGCTTTTCCAATTTTGATTGCCATAGATAATCTGAAACTGCTGACTGACAGATGGCGCTACATAATTAACACCGGAAATTTCCCGGGCTATAGCCTGAGCATCTTGTTTGGTCAGGGTAATATTAGACCCTGCCGCCAAACGCACACCACCAGAGGGAGAATTAGCGCCTGGCATAACAATAAGTAGATTGCTGCCCAGACCGGCAATTGAGTTTTGCACTTTCTGTTGTACACCCAAACCAACCGAGACCATCGCGATAACAGCCCCAACCCCGATAATTATCCCCAGCATTGTCAGCGCGGAACGGAGTTTATTGGTCTTTAGTCCTTCAAAAGCGATGAGGACACTTTGCCAGAACATACCGCCACCCCCTGTTTTACTTCATCTTTAATGATTCTCCCGTCACGTACCTGAATACTTCGGCGGGCATAAGCGGCTATATCCGGCTCATGGGTCACCATAATAATAGTCCGTCCCTGCTGGTTCAGTCTGCAAAAAATCTCCATAATCTCAGTACTTGATTTTGAATCAAGGTTTCCGGTAGGTTCATCAGCAATAATGATCGGGGGATCATTAATCAGCGCCCGGGCGATTGCAACCCGTTGCCGCTGCCCGCCCGACAGTTCATTAGGGCGGTGGTATTTGCGCTCGCCAAGACCAACTATATCCAGGTTTTGTGCAGCCCTTGCCATTCGCACCTGCTTATTGACTCCGGCATAGATAAGTGGCAGGGCCACATTCTGCAAGGCAGAGATGCGTGATAGCAGATTAAAATTCTGAAATACAAAACCAATCTTCCTATTGCGCGCCTCGGCTAGTTTATCATCAGTCATTGTTGCCACCTCAGCTGCCGCTAACCGGTAAGATCCGTCAGTTGGCCGGTCAAGACAGCCGATAATATTCATCAGGGTAGATTTACCTGACCCAGAGGGGCCAATGATCGCCACAAATTCACCGTCTCTGATTGTTAGTGTTACCCCTGCCAGGGCGTGCACAGCAGTATCGCCCATTTGATAGATTTTCATTATGTCTGTCAATACAATACTCATGGTACCCTCCTTCCGGCTAGATTGGGGGCGGCGGTCCTTGATTGTTATTAGTACTGCTTTTCGCCTTGGTGGCAGGTAATATAATATGATCCCCCTCATTCAAGCCGCTAGTGATTTCCATTTTTTCATCGTCACTCAGACCTGTTTTGACTGATACTTTCAGGGTTTTACCATCAACCCTCACTTGCACATACTTTTGTCCTTTCTCTTCCTTAATTGCCGTTAACGGCACAACCGTGCATTCCGGCTTTCGCCAACACTGATGGTAACCCGTGCAGTCATCGTGGGATATAACAAATCCTGGGGCGAATCAACATCCACATAGACCGGGTAATAGACAACATTTGACGATGTGGTGGCTTCTCTGGATATTTTTGTTACCTTACCGGTAAAAGTCTTATCTGTATAAGTATCCACAGTGAATGATACAGTTTGGCCATCTTTTACCTTGCCGATATCAGTTTCGTCCACCAGTACTTTAATCTGCATCTTCGACATATCCGCAATGGTCATAATAACCTGAGGCGTGGAGATGCCTTGTGCAACCGTCTGACCAGCCGGAGTGGGCTTGCCAATGACCATTCCGTCAATGGGTGCTTTAATCACATAATAAGCAAGCTGGGTTGCATAGTTGTCATAGGTTGACTGAGCTACCAGGTAGTTTGTCCGGTCAGAATCAAGTTGCTGGACCGATTCGCCGCCGATTGCAGCCAGCTGCTGGCTGCGCTCATAGATACCGGCGTAGTTTATCAACTGGGCGCTATATTGGGCTACCTGGGCTCTAACACTGGAGTCATCCAAGATAAATAAAACCTGTCCGGCTTTGACAAAATCATTTTCTTTCACATGTACCTCGGTGATTAACCCTGTTACCCGGGAACTAATTTCAACTGAATTTACTGCTGAGATTGTGCCTGTAGCCGAGACTGTTGATTGAATATCGCCACGTTCTACGGCAACTGTAGCCTCACTCACAACAGGGTTACTGCTTTTTTCAAAGTACATCACACCCCCTGTTGCTGCCAGAATTGCTGCTAAAACAACTAGCAGCCACTTTTTATATTGCTTAACCTTTTCCCAAATCAGTTGCATTGTTTAACCTCATTTCTTATATGCTATCCCCATTGCTTTAATAAGCTGTGCTTTGCTGGTATTGTAATCATATAACGCCTTGATACTATTAATTTTTGCTTGGTTTAGCGCCACAACAGCATCAAAAACAGCAAGATTTGTTCCTACG
>JAQSXM010000280.1 GCA_029256645.1 Sporomusa sp.
GCCCTGATACTGTCAAAAAACGGTACAGCAAATACTACCAGCATACCTGCAAAAGCACCTATAACAATCGCACTAACCGGCTCAACAAAAGCACAACCGGCGGTAATGGCAACAAGGCCGCCTAACGCGCCGTTAATTGCCATACTGGGGTCGGCCTTCCCCCATTTCATTGCTGTGTAAATAGCGGCAATGGTGCCGCCGGCGGCCGCCGAGAGATTCGTATTTACGGCAATACGGGCAATGTTCAGATCAAGCCCGGACAGAGTACTGCCTGGATTAAAGCCAAACCAGCCAAACCATAACAGGAAAGCCCCCAGCGCAGCCAAAGGCAGATTATGCCCAGGCATAACATGCACAACACCATCTTTGCCAAACTTACCTGTTCTCGGCCCCAGCACCATGACAGCAGCCAAAGATGCCCAGCCGCCTAACGCGTGGACCACCGCTGAACCGGCGAAATCCATCATTCCCAGCTTGTTCAGCCAGCCACCCCCGGCCCACACCCAGTGACCGGCAACCGGATAAATAAGCGTTGTCGCAACCAGGGAGAAAACCAGGTAAGGCATAAACTTCATCCGCTCAGCTACCGCACCGGAAACAATTGTCGCCATCGCGATTGCAAATGCCGCCTGGAATAACCAATACGCGTATACAGGTATTTTTAATCCTAAATACTCCATATCCCCTGCGAGGAAAAAACCGGACCAGCCAATAAGGCCAGCTTTGTCAATACCATACATTACGGCAAAGCCGACAGCAAAATACCCCAAAATCCCAACCGTACAGTCCATGAAAACCTTCATGATAATGTTTAATGCATTCTTACTGCGGACAAAACCGGCCTCAAGGGCCGCAAATCCACCCTCCATCAGAAAAACCAACGCCGCACACAGCAATACCCAGACTGTGTCAAGGCCAGTTGCCAAAGAATGAATCGATAATTCCATTAAGCTCACCCTTTCCTTAAAAAACAGAAACAGCCAGCAGCACCAATGGGTAACCCCATTGGTGTCACTGGCTTCTTTGCCGTATTAGTATGAAATTTAGTTATATTATAGCATAACATACTCAATATACAATACTTTGCAATAAGTATTTGCAGTTTATGCTATAAATACATTATAATTTTATAATTGTATTTAATAAACATACTTTTTTTTCTAAAGAAGAATAGCTACTTCTGTTAATCGTCATGCAAAATCATAGCCCCTTTGCTAAACAATTACCAGAAATACTTGCCAAGCATTACATCATGGCTTGCTAAACATAATAATCTAGTCCTATAATATTCTAACAGCCCTGGAAAACAATGCTAAGATACGCGAGGTAACCGCCATGAGCAATCATCCTGATTTTCCCCAAGAGCAGCAGCATTTAGCTGAAACTATCCAATCTATGAAGCAAATTATCAGAGATTTAGAGAACGATATGGAAGATCGTGTTCATAAGATCAGTCAGTCCCGTTCCAAGAAAGATGAAGTAAGCGCTTATGTCCACTCACTGATGAAAAGTGACCATGCCCTTAAAGCATCTGACATTGCAAGAGCCCTTGACAGCCCTTATTTTGGCCGCGTTGATTTTCGTGAAGATGGCGCCGAAGAATTTGAACACTATTATATTGGCCGGACCAAAGTCGCCAAACTGGATATTGAAACCGTTAAGGATATCCTGGTGTTTGATTGGCGGGATCCGGTATCGACAATTTTCTATGAATGCCAGGACGGACGCGCCAGTTATGAGGTGTTAGATCGTTATACCTACACAGGTGATGTCAAGCTTAAGCGTCAATATAAGATCGAAGACAGCCAGCTCATCTCGATGTCTGAGGACAATATCCTGAGCAAGCTGATGAACCGCCAGCAAGAGTCGCTAATTGCCGATCCTTTTCTTTTGGAACGCCTGTTAAAGGGTGCCGGCGACCGCCTTAAGGATATTGTTACCTCCATCCGCTCAGAACAAAACCAGATTATCCGCGAACCAATCAACCAGGTTACTATCATCCAGGGGGTAGCCGGGTCAGGCAAAAGCACCATCGGCCTGCACCGCTTATCCTACCTCTTATACAATGAAAAGCTTAACCCGGAGAAACTTGTCATTATTGCCCCCAACAAAATCTTCCTGGACTATATCTCTGACCTGCTGCCTGAGATTGATGCCCAGGACGTTAAGCAAACGACTTTCACTGATTTAGCTGCAGCAATTATGCAGTTTGAGCCGGTTATCAGCCCTGCGGCTGCTGATTCTGAACCACTGGCCACAGTGGCCAGATGGAAAGGGACGCCCGAGTTTATTAAGGTCATGGAGGTCTTCTTAGACAAACGACTGGAGAAATTCTGCCTAAAACTCAAAGACATAAACCTATTTGATAACCAGCTTGTCATCAGCCGGGAACAGCAACTGGAGAAAGTTGTCGAAGGCGCCGGCATCCCTTATAACGAGCGACTGCGTTCACTGCAGAAATATATCAGCTTCCGGGTAAGAAACTTTGTCGAGGTTTATGAAGCAAGGTATAAACGGGGTGAAGCGAGGGCAGATGAGAAAACAGCAGCCCGTTATACTGCCGAAGGCAATGAATTTATTGAACGGCATGCTGCCAAATGGCCGTTTCTTGAGCTATTAACCGGCTATGCAGAGCTAATCCAGGATAAACAGTCCTGGCGCAAAGTAAAACCCCATGGTGTCGATATTGATGTACTTGCCACCCATACCCAGGCAATTCTTGAAACAGGCCAGATTGAACGGGATGACCTGGCAGGGTTGTGTTACCTCAAACTGCTTGTAGACGGCCTCACCCATGTCGACAAGTTTGACCATATTGCCGTTGACGAAGGCCAGGATATCAATCTCCTGGAGTATATCGTACTCTCCCGCCTGTCCCGCAACACATCCTTTACCATTATGGGCGACATGTCGCAGGCCATTCATACCGACCGCGGACTTACAAGCTGGCAGGCGCTCCTTAAAGAGGTATTTGATGAAGCCAAATGCCGTTACTATGAAGTCAACTTCAGTTACCGCTCAGCCAAAGAAATTGTTGATTTATTCAACAAAGTCATTCCCTCCGGTAGGTCGAAAGCCATCCCAGTATACGAGATTGGCCGGCAGCCGGTCATCGAGCAAGCCCCTTCAGCGTTGGCGGCACTCAACCGCACCATCGCGACGATTGAGGAATTTCAGCAGCTAGGTTGTAAATCAATCGGCATACTTACTAAAACGGAGGATGATAGCCTGAAATTATATGAAGGCCTGCAGTCTGCCGCCCCCCATCTCACCAACCTCAATCTGATTACAGGCAGCGTACTGAGCTACCATGGCGGCATTACTGTAGCCCCGATCATCCTGGCTAAAGGTCTTGAATTTGACGGTGTTATTATCTGGAATGCCTCAGAGCATAAGTTCACCAGCGATTTTTATGACGCCAAGCTGCTATATGTGGCCTTATCCCGGGCAATGTATTATCTGCACATCCTGCACCAGGGGAAGCTTACCCCGTTGCTTAAATAGCCCCTTGGCTGACTCAAGAGAACCGTCCCCGTGAGTCAAAAACACCAGCCCATCCGTTACTGCGGATGGGCTGGTGTTTTATGACAGGGAGGATAGACTGTTACTAATATATGCTTTCATTGTTTCCTTGATTACAACACAATCCCCGGTATCAGGCAGAGCGGCCAGCTGCCGCTCCAGATGGCCTTCCGCAACCAGCTTTGCCAGTGTCCAGTCAAAGTAGATATCGTAAAACCAGCTCAGCCTGATCAGCCGTTTGTCAGCCATTGTTTTAACATCAGTATAGGATAACACCCCGCCGGTCTTTAACTGGCTGATCAGTTTGGGGGAATAGTCATGATTGGCCTGGATTGGCGGCAGAATCCTAAAGATATCCAGCTTATCGGCATCGCGGATGATCTTGGCAAACAGCTCATGCTGCGGGCCGGCAGGCGGAATCAGCATTTTATTATGATTGGTAATGGCAAAGCGAATCATCCCCAGTTCGTCGTCGGTAAATCCCGCCAGCATACCGCTGTGCGCAAATTCCTCAGCCCCGGCATCGCCATGATCAAAGGACTCGGCATCAACAAAAGTGCGGTATTCAGTAACCTGGCGGAAACGGGAAAGGTCATGGACCAGGCCGATAACCTCGGCTAGCAGCGTTTGCCTGTCATCCAGCCCTAAATAAGCAGCCAGGCTGGCTGAAATGGCCGCAACCCGTTTGCTGTGCGCCTCTTTGAGCAGCACCCTGTCCATGACAAACTTATCACCGGTATAATACGCCTTAACGTAGCCCTGAAACCACTCATATAGATAATCAATCTCAGACAATGCAGTCGCCTCCTAATAGAGGGGGACGGTTTTGACCAACAATGGTCAAAAACCGTCCCCGTTGTGCATTCCAGCGGTATTACAATTTTATCACACCAATGGAGTTTAAGAAAACTAAAAGCAGCAGCGCTGGCGTAATATAACGAACAATAAAGAAAAACAGGTTAAACAATCCGGCCGCTATTTTACCATCATTTGTCAATTCCCGGCGCAGCTCAGAGGTTTTAACAACATAACCAACAAACAGGGCTATCAGCAGGCCGCCTACCGGCATTAAAATATTCGAGGATATATAATCAAAGAGATCAAAGAAGCCTTTGCCAAAAACAGTATACTGGCCCAACAGCGCTGAACTATCTGCAGATAGTGCAGCCAGCACGCCGAAGGATATAATAATTACAGCATTTAGCGCTACCGCTTTTTTACGGCCATAGCCTTTTTCTTCCGCGAAATAGGCAACAGGCACTTCCACTAGCGACAGCATCGCAGTAGTGGCGGCAATTGATGCCAGGAAGAAAAAAGCAACTAACAGAACACCGCCCAGCGGCATCTGTGAGAATACGAGCGGAATAGTCATAAATAACAGACCCGGGCCAGCCCCTGGCTCCATACCAAATGAAAACACTGCCGGGAATATGGCAAGACCTGCCAACATTGAGACCAGGGTATCGGAGACCGCCACTTTGGCCGCTGTGCCAAACAGGTTATTATCATGGGTAAAATAGCTGCTATAAGTAACCATTGTCCCCATCCCCAGCGACAGTTTAAAGAATGAAAGCCCTAGCGCCGTCAAAATAACCGG
>JAQSXM010000281.1 GCA_029256645.1 Sporomusa sp.
GCACCAAGTTTATGTCACCACTGATTACAGGTCTATTAAAACGATTTCAGCTGGCCCAGGCTAAATAAACTAAGCTAAGGACGTGTTAACTCATGTATGCAGCAATCTATGTCCGCGTATCTACAGACCAACAAGCTGAAAAAGGCTATTCAATTGATACCCAATTGGAGGCATGCCGTAAGTACGCCCTTGAATTAGGCGCTGTCACTATAGAAGAATTCATTGATGACGGCTATTCCGGTGAATTTATTGACCGGCCAGCATTAACCAGTCTACGGGAAAAGCTGGCGAAAAGGCTATTTGATGTCGTTATTGCCTATGCTCCAGACCGGTTGGCCCGTAAAACTATCCATCTCCTGATTATTTCAGAAGAAATTGCCAAATTCGGAGCAATGCGGAAATTTGCATCCGTTAACTTTGAATCTACCTCTGAAGGCGAGTTAATGTACAAATTCCAAGGAATTGTTGCTGAATACGAAAAGGAGAAAATCAAAGAACGGACGATGCGCGGTAAACGCGGCAAAGCTTCCAAAGGCTTAGTTATCAGCAATGCCAAACCCTTCGGCTATTCGTTTGACCCCAAGAAAAACACCTATGTAATCAATGAACTCGAGGCTGAGATTATTCGGATGATCTTTGACTTTATTGTCAAAGAAGAAATGGGAACAGCCCGAATTTGCAGGGAATTAAATGCAAGGGGTATTCCCTCTCCCCGGAAGAAAAAAACCTGGATCGTTTCCAGTGTCCATCGGATACTAACGAACACATTGTATAAAGGCATTATCCATTCCATGAAATACCGCTATGAGAAGATTGGATTAAACCAGAGAAAACGAACGCTCCGGCCGGAAGCGGAATGGATTTCGATCCCCGTTCCAGCCATTGTTGATGAAGTAACCTGGCAGGCTGCCCAAAAACAACTTCAGAAAAATAAAGATTTTGCGAAACGCAACCTAAGACACGACTATCTGCTCAATGGGCTTGTTACTTGCGCAAAATGTGGGAGGGCAATGGTCATTTCTCATTCCGGCAGTAAACAACTGATCAGCTATTACGCTTGTCTAAGTCAAAAAAGCTCATCCTATTTGTATTCCGATCAAAAGCCATGTACGGCTAGGCAAGTGCCTACAAGGTTATTGGATGAATATGTGTTTGACTATCTCATGGAGCTATGCAATAACCCAGCCAAGATTACTGAATATCTTGAGGGCATCCCCCCTAACAAGGACACTGACAAGCAACAGGCTGCACTTGCTCAAATGACAAAAGCCGAAAAAGATTTGATACAGCAAAAAGAAACCGTATTGCGGTGGTTTCGACAAAAGATATTAACAGAAGGTGAAGTTGAATCCCAGTTAAAAGAAATACGCGGTCAATTGCTTGATATCGCGAATATGAAAAAAACATATGAAGCTGAATTAGCCGCGGCCTCCTCCTCTATCAGCTCTCCTGCTGAAATCGTTGCTACAATTAAAGGCAATCTCTTTAAAGAAAGTTTTACTGTACAAGAAAAGAGATCTGCTTTGCAAGCCATTTTGGATAGGGTAATTGTTGAGCGGGTTGATCATACCCGTGGACGAGGCAGCCGGCCGGAAATTCATGTTCAGCTTAAATTAAAATAACCCAGTTCAACGTAGCGTTGAATTGGGTTATTTTTGTTTTTTATGTTATGCGTGAGGGTTTCTAAACCCGAAATTGTTGAATCGTCAGCTGAAGATCCTGGGCCAATTTGGCCAAATCTTGACTAGAAGATGCAATCTCTTGCATGGAGGCCGATTGCTCCTCCGTGGCTGCAGATACCATTTGTGCTTCTCCAGCCGCATTTTTACTCAAGTTGTCGATTTGTTTTACTTCGGTGACGATTTGTTGACTAACACCAGCCATTTGCTTGATGGCTACGAAAATCTCCTGTACTTGGGCCGATACATCAGTTACCATACCTGCAATTGCGGTAAATGTGTGACCCGCAATATTTACCGCTTCGGCTCCAATTTTCACTTCGCTATTGCCTTCATTCATGGACGCCACCGCTTTGTCGGTTTCTCCCTTAATCTCAGTGATTAGCTTCCCAATTTGTTTTGCAGCTTCTTGCGACTGTTCGGCCAGTTTTCTTACTTCCTCTGCCACAACGGCAAAGCCTTTACCTTGTTCTCCGGCTCGAGCTGCTTCAATAGCGGCATTAAGTGCTAAAAGATTTGTTTGTCCAGCAATGCCGGAGATAGTATCAATAATTTGGCCAATTTCATGGGATCGTTCTCCCAGCTTGGCTACTACCTTGGCAGAGGCATTAACTGTCTGTTCAATATGCCCCATTTGGCTAACTGCTTGTTCGACAGATTTCCTGCCGTCGTGCGCAGTATCAGCAGCTTTGGCGGATTGGGATGCGACATTGTTGGCACTAGCTGCTATTTTCTCAATTGCTAAAGACATCGCCTCTACTACCGTGCTCGTATTTTCCGCAGCAACAAGCTGCTGCTCAGCACCTTTCGCCACATTGACAATGGAGGCGGCAATTTGATTAGCCGCTTGTGCGGACTGATCGGTGCTAGCCGTGAATTGTTGGGAGGAGGCAGCAATTTGCTCGGCAGATTGCGCAACTTGAGTGATAAGGCGTTTGAAATTAGTATTCATATTGCTGAAAGCATTTGCCAAAAATCCGATCTCATCTTTGCGTTGTAAAACACGCGCATCTATGCTTACCCTTAAATTACCTGTTGCCATTTCGCTAACAATGGTTTGTGTGTGGTGCAAAGGACTAATTAAAGATCGTACCAAGATTAAGGTTAATCCGCAAGCTATTAAGAGGGAGATTATACCAATACTTCCCTGAGTCATCATAGAAATTTGCATGGCTTCTTCATACTCGCGCTGACGCATGATAATGGCAGCATCAATAGAATCATACCAAGCCCCAGTTCCCACTGTCCAGTGGTAAGGCTCAAACATCTTAACATAGCCGCGCTTAGGCAAAGGCTCATTCTGCCCTGGTTTAGGGAACCAATAATCGCTAAAACCACCACCACCGTTTGCTTTAGCTGCGTTAAACAAATCTTGTACAACTAGATTGTCCTTGGCATCCCTAAAGTTCCAACGTGACTTGCCTTCAAAGTTCTTATTACCCAATAAAACAATGTTAAAGCCCTCGTAGGTATCTACCCATAGATAATTTCCATTGTCATATCGAATCTCGCGGATAATATCGGTCGCCTTCTTTTTAGCATCTAACTCAGTGAGAATACCTTGTTGCTGTTCTTTATAAACCGCTTCGATGATGCTTACGGCACTCTCTACCTGCAGTTTCAAAGTCCGCTCAAACTGCTCCATCATGGCTTGACGCATTAAGGATATGTTGTTTTGTGTTTCAAGTTTCATACGATACAAGTTATACCCCACTAAAATGGCTACCGTAAAAAAACAAATAGCGCATATTGTGGCTACTGCTTTTGTGCGCAAACTGTTCATAGAATATCCTCTCCCGTTACCCTTTTTACTCTATTAATTACTAAAAAGAAGTTTACTCCTCATTATACAAAAAAATGCATTTAGGTAAAAAATAAAAGGAGTAAAAATAAACAGTAGATCTAAGCATATGTGAGCTTATTATTTTGATTCTTGCTCTATTAGTTACTCTTGTTCTTACTTTAAAATTCTAAGGATGTTTCCGGCCTCATCAAACTGCATTGGTTTTAGTTCTTCAAGTAATTGCAAGTTTGATCTATCCAACACTTCTTGAACCAGGCTTTCAGAAACCTCAATAACCTCAACTTCATTAGTATTGCGAATATGGACGACTCTGGCATTTTCTGACTTAGTAATGCCAATACAAGTCAGAGCTGCCCCAATACTATCTTTTTCCGTAACAAAGTAGATGGGTAGTCGGCCTTTTTCTGGAGCCTGAGCCGTAATGCAATTAAAATAAGTAGACCATAGATCCAGTTTATCTACCAGTTTCTTGGTCGTAAAGTCTGCCAGACCAATACCAGTAGCCATACCATGGCTTTCTTCCGTGGTATCTAGTACAACAATTCTTTTAATGACAGGTTTTTCCGGTTCTTTCTGACCAAACACCAGAATTCTTCCGATAACGTTAGTATCCATACCTGAACCACTAACGTTTTTTCCCATTTCATCAATAATAAGAACATCTAATTCCTCGAAAGGTATCTTACCAAGACTGGATTTCGCCAACTTTAACAACTTTTTTTCTTCATCAGCGATTTCATCAGGCAACATCGCTTTGATGTATGCTGTTTTGTGATAATAATTTTCTACCGAAGCAAAAGCGAAGGCCACTGGCAAGTGCTTAATGATATATGCACCGACCTCAGTAATGGCTTTTTCATAACCAAAATCCAGTGAATATTGATGCACAGTTAAAGCACCTTGCGGGTTACCAATCCCTATTGCACAAATCTTGTGGATGCCACTCTCGATATCTCCTTCAAATTCGGTATGTTCCTTTACTCGGTTAAATATAATGATCTTATCTAATTTTTCCGACCGTGTTATTTCATTAACATAGACCGGTATTCCTTGTTGGGTTGTCCCGATCTGAGTGGCTTCACCGCAGGCAATGACAGGAACATTCATTGTTTCCGAACTGATCCCTAGAGACTTAAGCATTTCTATCTGTCCTTCAGCCGTACCACCGCCGTGCGAACCCATTGCCGGTAGAATAAAGGGTTCCCCACCTACCTGCTTTACTTCCTCAATAAGCGCCTCCACGATAACTTTTAAGTTAGCTATACCACGACTCCCAACAGTTATACCTACTTTCTCCCCAGGCTTGATAAGGTCTGCTATGTTAATTCGCTTCACTTCTTCGCTGACTGCGCTTCTAATATCTTTAATAGCTGACTGTGCTATGATTTGTTTAACCCTAGCCATTTTAGGAAACTTAACGGTTTCTGCGTACATAAATTCCCTCCTCACAAATTAATCATTTACATACATTCACTTTTAGCGACTATGAGAATTACTACCACCTCTGTCACACCCGTTAAGGGACCGTCCCGCCACTCCATTGCCTCTCCCGGTTTGTATGGTTAATAACTCACCTGGCCACAGATTTGTCATATACCTTGCCATATCATATTGGCAGGTTTAACT